>DATAGN010000194.1:0-4042 GCA_036263715.1 Ramlibacter sp. | reverse complement strand
ACATCGAAGTGCGCTCGCTGCTGCAGGTGATCGCGGACTTCACCAACTTCAACATCGTCACTTCCGATTCCGTGACCGGTGCCGTCACGCTGCGCCTGAAGGACGTGCCCTGGGACCAGGCGCTGGACATCATCCTGCAGGCCAAGGGGCTGGGCATGCGCCGCAGCGGCAACGTGCTGTGGATCGCGCCCAAGGACGAAATCGCGGCCAAGGAAAAGCTGGAGCTCGAATCCGCCGCCGCCCTGCAGACGCTGGAGCCGGTGCGCACGCAGGCCTTCCAGCTCAATTACAGCCGCGCGGCCGACATCGCCGTGCAGCTGACGGGCACGGGCACCTCGCGCATCCTCAGCGCCCGCGGCAGCGCCATCGCCGAGCCGCGCACCAACCAGCTGTTCGTGACGGACGTGCCGTCGAAGCTGGAACAGGTGCAGGGCCTGATCACCCGCCTGGACATCGCGGTGCGCCAGGTGCTGATCGAGGCGCGCATCGTCGAGGCGTCCGACACCTTCGGCCGGAACCTCGGCGCGCGCCTGGGCGGCAGCGACCTGCGCGGCCTGCGCGGCGGCGACACCGGCTACTCCATCGGCGGTGGCAACCGCATCGCCTTCGGCGGCAGCTACGACGCGGTGAGCGGCCAGACCGGCGAGGCGGCCGTCACGCCCAACACGGTGAACACCAGCTTCGTGAACCTGCCGGCCCCCGGCCTGGGCGGCTACAACGCTGCCAACTTCGCGATCTCGATCTTCAGCTCCGCCGCCAATCGCTTCCTGAACCTGGAGCTGAGCGCGCTGGAGGCGGACGGCAAGGGCAAGCTGGTGTCCAGCCCGCGCATCGTGACCGCCGACAAGAAGAAGGCGCTGATCGAGCAGGGCACGGAGTTCCCGTACCAGCAGGCCACGTCCAGCGGCGCGACCTCGGTGGCCTTCCGCCGCGCGACGCTGAAGCTCGAGGTGACGCCGCAGATCACGCCCGAGGGCAACATCATCCTGTCGCTGGACATCAACAAGGACAGCCGCGGCGAGACCACGGCGGCCGGCATCGCCATCAACACCAAGCACATCCAGACCGAAGTGCTGGTGGAAAACGGCGGCACGGTGGTCATCGGCGGCATCTTCGAGCTGACCGAGACGGAGAACGAGACGCGCGTGCCGTTCCTCGGTGACATCCCGGTGGCCGGCAACCTGTTCAAGAGCAAGCAGCGCAACACCAACAAGCAGGAAAT
This sequence comes from Ramlibacter sp., assembly GCA_036263715.1. Classification (GTDB taxonomy): domain Bacteria; phylum Pseudomonadota; class Gammaproteobacteria; order Burkholderiales; family Burkholderiaceae_C; genus Ramlibacter. The sequence goes on along the minus strand of DATAGN010000194.1, from coordinate 2,820 downwards.
GCTGGTGTTCATCACGCCCAAGCTGGTGGCGGACCGCCAGCCTGCCGGCCGATAAATCAATCACTGTAGTACCGACGGAGGGATCTTGAGAATGACGCGATATACGAAGGGCACTTGCGCCCTGCTGCTGGCTGCCGTGCTGGCGGCGTGCGGCGGCGGTGGCGGCAGTGCCGGCACGACCACGACCGGCGGAACCGGCACCACCGGCGGCGGCACCACCACGGGTGGTGGCACCACCACCGGCGGCACGACGACCGCCCCGGCCGCCTCCGCCCTGATCTATGAGCTGAGCAAGCCGTCCCTGACGAACTCCGGCACGGACACCGTGTCCCTGACGATCACCGCGCTGGACGCCAACAACAACCCGGTGGCGAACGTACCGGTCTCCGTGGCAGTGGACAGCGGCGTCTACACGCCGGCGAGCAACACGACCAGTGCTACCGGGCAGGTCAAGGGCGACATCACCATTGGCGGCAACAAGACGAACCGCAACATCACCGCCACCATCAAGATGGGCAGCCTGACATCCACAGCCGTGCTGGCTGTGTCGGGCACGCAGATCTCCGTGAGCCCGGTGCCCGCCACTGTCGTCCCCGGCGGCGCCACCCGCGTCGACATCAAGGTCGCGGATGCCAACGGCACCGGCATCCCGAACGCTCCCGTGACGCTGTCCGGCACGCTCGGCCTGACCGGCACGGTGACGACAGACTCCACCGGAAGTGCGTCGGCCACTCTGAATGCCGCGCCCCAGGCTTCCGGCAGCTACAGCGTCAACGTTTCGGCGCTGGGTGTGCAGAGCACCCGCACGGTACAGGTCGTGGGCGGCAATGCAGGCGCCGTCATCCCCGATGCGGGTGCGATCAGCTCCGCCAGCCTGGCGATCGTGCCGACCACCATTGCCCCCAACACGGTGGGCAGCACGACGAACAAGGCGTCGCTGCGTGCGAAGTTCCTGAACAACCTGAACCAGGCGGTGCAGAACGTGCGCGTGCGCTTTGAAATCGTGGCGCCAGGGCTGGGCAGCGGCGAGCAGATCAGCACGGCGAATGCCACGGTGTATAGCGACATCAGCGGCGAAGCCATCGCCGATTACATCGCCGGCACCCGCTCCAGCCCCACCAACGGTGTCGTGATCCGCGCCTGCTACGGCCAGACTGACGCGGCCATCGCCAACGGCGCGTGCCCGAACAGCGTCACGCAGACGCTGACCGTGGCGAGCACCCCGCTATCGCTGACCCTGGGTGACAACAACCTGCTGGAGCGCGGCAACAACGACCTGACGTACATCAAGAAGTTCGACGTGGCCGTGGCGGACTCCGCAGGCAACGCCGTGTCCAACGCGGTGATCTCCGCGAGCGTGGACATCAACTCGTACCAGAAGGGCCCGTACTCCTCCGCGGATCCCGCAGCCCCCACCGTCCAGATTGTCGGCCGCGGCCGCGTGACGTGCGCGAACGAAGATACGAACCGCAACGGCTTCCTGGATGCGGCTGAAGACGTCAACAACAATGGCTCCCTCGAGCCGCGCAAGGCCGACGTCATCCTGTCGTTCATCAACGGCAACACCACCAACGCGCAAGGCCGCATGACGATCCAGGTGGAGTATCCGATGAACGTTGCCACGTGGCTGACCTACACCGTGAAGGTCACCACGAACGTGGCGGGCTCCGAAGGCACCGTGCAGAAGACCTATGTCACCGGCTTCATCGAAGGCGACGACACCAACGGCTCCTTCCTGCGCGCACCCTACGGCTCCGCCACTTTGTGCACGTCGCCGAACTGACGCAAAAGGCCGACCCGCTCCTCATAGTGCTGGTCGGCATGCCCGGCAGTGGCAAGTCCACTGTCGGGCGTCAACTCTCAAGGCGGCTCGGGCTGCCTTTTTTTGATTCCGACCACCTGATCGAGCAGCGCCTGGGCTGCAGCATCCGGGAATTCTTCGAGCGCGCGGGCGAAGCCGCCTTCCGTGACGTCGAGGAGCAGGTGCTCGCCGACCTCGCGCGCGGTGCCGACGCGGTGGTGGCAACCGGCGGCGGCGCTGTCCTGCGCGAAGCGAACCGCACGGCGTTGCGCGCAGTCGGCCACGTGATCTACCTGCGCTCCACGCCCGAGGAGCTGTACCGGCGCCTGCGGCACGACACCCAGCGGCCGCTGCTGCAGGTGGCCGACCCGCTGGCGAAGCTGCGCGAGCTGTACGCGCAACGCGACCCGCTGTACCGCGAGGCCGCGCACTTCCACATCGAGACCGGCCGGCCTTCGGTGCCGACGCTGGTGAACATGGTGGTCATGCAGCTGGAGCTCGCCGGGGCCTTGCCGCCGCGCCCTTAAACTCCGGGGCATGCCCCACCCGCTTCCCGAAGTTCCCCAGCAGGTGCGCATCGCGCTGGGCGACCGCAGCTACGACATCCAGGTCGGCACCGGCCTGGTGGGCCGCGCCCCCACCTGGGACGACCTGCCCTCCGCCACTTCCGCCCTGATCGTCACGAACACCACCGTGGGTCCGCTCTACACCGCGCGCCTGCGCGAAGGGCTCGGGACACGCTATCGCAAGGTCCACGAGGTGGTGCTTCCCGATGGCGAAGAGCACAAGGACTGGCAGACGCTGAACCTGATCTTCGACGCGCTGCTCGCGCATGGCTGCGACCGCAAGACGGTGCTGTTCGCACTCGGCGGCGGCGTGGTGGGTGACATGGCGGGCTTCGCGGCGGCCAGCTACATGCGTGGCGTGCCCTTCGTGCAGGTGCCCACGACGCTGCTGGCGCAGGTGGATTCCTCCGTCGGCGGCAAGACCGCGATCAACCACCCGCTGGGCAAGAACAT
>DATAGN010000193.1:0-31848 GCA_036263715.1 Ramlibacter sp. | reverse complement strand
AGGCAGTGTTGCGCGTCCTCGGATCCGCTAAACGCTGGCTGATCGACAAGCTCTTCGCGGCCGACCGGCTGGCGCTGTACGAGCGCCTGGACCGCATCGAAAACGTCGTCCGCTCGGACAGCGCGGCGCAGCAGCACCGCCTGGAGGCGGAGCAACGCGCAGCGGAGCAGCGGCTGCAGGCGGCGGTCCTGGAAACCCGTGAGAGCATGATCGCGCGGCTGGCGGCCAGCGAGCAGGCACTCGGGGAGCGACTCACGCAGCAATTCACGGAGCAGCTCACGAGGCAACTCGCGGAGCTGCTGGCCAGCAGCGGGCAGCGGGCAGCCGCCGGCGAACAGGCGCTCATTCAAAGGCTCGGTGCCGTCGAACAGGGGCAGATCGCAGCCTTGCAGGGCGTGCAGATGCAACTGGGCGTGGTGCACCAGTTGCAGCTGAATGCCGATGCTCGCATCGAGGCCATCGGGCGGCAGACGGACAGTGCGCTGGAAGGCATTGCGGCCCAGAAGCTGCAGGCGCGGCGCATGCGTGCGGAGCACGTTCTCTGGTCGCAGATCGGGCAACTGCCGGACCTGCGCCTGAGCGGGCCGATGCGCAACGTCCTGTTCCTGCACAACAGCTACTACCACTTCTTCTATCTCGCCAAGGAGCTGCGACGTCGCGGCTGGCGCGCCCTGTCCGTGAGCTTCGAGGACCCGAACGGCGCGAATGCGAACTACTACCACGGCGAGGACCTGAACCTGCACGATCCCGATCCGCTGCAGCAGATCGCCAACATCGAAGCGCTGTACGAGTTCGCCAAGGACCACTTCGACCTGCTGCACTTCGCGGGCGACGGGATCATGAGCTTCTTCCCATCCAACTACGCATTGCCGGACCCCCCCGACATCGTCGAATGGAAGAAGCTGGGCAAGCGAGTCGCTTACACGATCAGCGGCTGCAAGAGTGCCACGGCGCAGACCAGCGTGCGCGCCTGGTCGCGGCAGGCCAACGGCCGCGGCATGTGCGACAACTGCCCCTGGGAGAACCGCCCCGAGGTGTGTTCGGACGCGGGCAACCTGGAATGGGCGGCCAAGGTCCACAAGTACTGCGACCTGGTGTTCAGTGAATTGCAGCCGTCGCTGGACGGCCTTTCCTCCCGGCACCCGAACGTCGTGCGCGGCCCGGTCAGCATGGTGCTGGACCCGGAGCTCTGGCGTCCCGACCTGGAGATCCCTGCTGCCTTCCGCCTCGAGCGCGAGCCCGGCGAGGTGCTGGTCTACCACGCATTCGGCAACTACGACGTGCGCGGCACTGAGGGGCGCAACATCAAGGGCACCCCCGCCATCCATCAGGCAGTGGAGCGGCTGCGGGCCGAAGGCTTCCCGGTGCGCCTGATGTTCTTTTCCAGCGTGCCCAACGAGATCGTGCGCTTCTACCAGGCCCAGGCCGACATCGTGGTCGACCAGCTCTGGGCCGGCAGCTGGGGTGCCAACGGGCGCGAATCGCTGATGCTCGGCAAACCCGTTGTCGGCTTCGTGAATACCTACGAGCACGATCCCGCCGACGTGCTGGAGGCCCTCACCACGACGCCGGTCGTGAACGCCACGGTCGACACCATCTACGACGTCCTGAGGGGGCTGGTGCAGGATCCGCAGCGTCGTGCCGACCTCGGGCGACGCTCGCGCGAGTACGCGCTGGCGTGGCACGCGGCAGCCGCCGGTGCGGCGCGCTACGAACTCGCCTACGATGCCATGCTGCGCCGCTCCATCCGGATCGGGCTGCCGGCCGAGACCCCCGTCCCATGAAACAGATCCAGATTTCCCTGCCGGACACCGGCGTGGACGAGTGGCAGGCCACCCGCGAGCCGCTGGAAAGCGGCTGGCTCACGCAGGGCCCCAAGGTCGCGGCCTTCGAGAAGGCCTTTGGCGAGCGTCACGGCACGCGCCATGCGTTCGCGACCACGAGTTGCACGACGGCCCTGCACCTCGTCCTGGCCGCCATGGAGGTGGCGCCCGGCGACGAGGTCATCGTGCCCGCATTCACCTGGGTCGCCACCGCCAATGTGGTGCTGTATTGCGGCGCCACGCCGGTTCTGGTGGACGTCGACCCCGTCACCTTCAACATCAGCCCCGAGGCGGTGCGAAAAGCGGTGACGCCGCGCACGCGCGCGATCATTGCGGTGCACCTGTTCGGCTTGTGCGCGGACATGGACGCGATCGCGGCGGCCGCCCCCGGCATCCCCATCATCGAGGACGCGGCCTGCGCGGCGGGCAGCAGCTACCACGGTCGCCATGCGGGCACCCTCGGCCTTGCCGCGGCCTTCTCCTTCCATCCTCGCAAGTCGATCACGACCGGCGAGGGCGGCATGGTCACGACCCAGGACGATGCGCTTGCCGAGCGTGTCGGCATCCTGCGCAGCCACGGAGCGAGCATTTCCGAGGAACAGCGCCATCGCGGCGCCAAGCCCTACCTGCTGCCCGAATTCAACCTGCTCGGATTCAACTACCGCATGACGGACCTGCAGGGTGCCGTGGGCCTCGTGCAACTGGGCAAGATGGACCGCTACATCGACGAGCGCGACCGCCGCGCCGCCTGGTACGGCGAGCAGCTGGCCGACCTGGACTGGCTGCGCGTGCCGCGCGCGGCTGAGGGTTCGCGCCACGGCTGGCAGTCCTACGTCTGCTACGTGGATCCGGTACGGGCACCGCGCCCGCGCAACGAGATCATGCAACTGCTGCACGACCAGGGCATCGCTACCCGCCCGGGCACGCACGCGGTGCACCTGCTGGGCCTGTACCGCGACCGCTTCGGCTACACGCCGGGCGACTGCCCGGTGGCTGCGGCCTGCGACGCCAATACCATGGCCATCCCGCTGCACAACCGGATGGACGCTGCCGACTACGAGCGGGTGGTGGCCGCCTTGCGCGCCATCCGCTGAGGAGCCGGCAATGTGCGGCATCGCTGGGGTCTTGCGCACCGACGGCGGCTCCGTGGAGCTGGCGACGCTGCAGCGCATGGCCGCGGCGGTGGCGCACCGCGGCCCCGACGGCGAGGGCTTCTTCCAGGATGGTCCACTGGGACTGGCGCACCGGCGCCTGGCCGTCATCGACCTTTCGGAACGCGGCGCGCAGCCGATGCACAGTGCCGACGGCCGCTATGTGCTCACGTACAACGGCGAGATCTACAACTACCGCGAGTTGCGGGGCGAGCTGGAGAAGCTGGGGCACAGCTTCCGTTCGGCGAGTGATTCCGAAGTCCTGATCAACGCCTGGGCGCAGTGGGGCGCCGGGGCGCTCCCGCGCTTCAACGGCATGTTCGCTTTCGCGCTGTGGGACCGGCGCGAGCGCAAGCTGGTGCTGGCCCGGGACCGCTACGGCATCAAGCCTTTGTACTGGCGCTGCGACGCCGAGGGCGTGGCCTTCGGTTCCGAACTCAAGGCACTGGGCGGGCAGGGATACACGGTCGACCGCGAGGCCCTGGCCGAGTACCTCACCTTCCAGAACTTCTTCACCGACCGCACGCTCTTCGCGGGCCTGCGGATGTTTCCGCCGGGCTCCTGGGTCGAGGTGGGAGTGCAGGACCGCGGCCAGCCCGTGCCGCGCCAGTACTGGGACTGGCACTTCCAGGAGGCGGAGGACGACAGCAGCGACGACGAATACATCGAGGAGCTCGAGCGGCTGTTCCGGCAGGCGGTGAAGCGGCAGCTGGTGTCGGACGTGGAGATCGGCGCCTACCTGTCCGGCGGCATCGACTCCGGCGCGATCACCGCGATCGCGGCGACCAGCCACCCTTACATCAAGAGCTTCACCATGGGGTTCGACACGACGTCGGCCTCCGGGGTGGAGCTCGCGTACGACGAGCGCCACCGCGCAGAGCGCATGTCGTACCTGTTCAAGACGGAGCACTACGAGATTGTGCTGAAGTCCGGCGACCTCGAACGCGTCATGCCGAAGCTCGCCTGGCACGTCGAGGAGCCTCGGGTCGGGCAGAGCTATCCCAACATGTACGTGGCCCGGCTGGCCTCCAAGTTCGTGAAGGTCGTGCTCTCCGGCGCCGGCGGCGACGAACTGTTCGGCGGCTACCCCTGGCGCTACTACCGCGCGGTGGTCAACGACGACTTCGACCACTACGTCGACAAGTACTACCAGTTCTGGCACCGGCTGCTGCCGCCGGGCGAGCTGCGCCAGGTGCTCGGCCCCATCTGGCAGGACGTCGCCCACGTCGACCCGAAGAAGATCTTCGCCGGGGTGTTCGACAAGCACGCGAACGAGCTGCGCTCGCCGCAGGAGTACGTGAACCACTCGCTCTACTTCGAGGCCAAGACCTTCCTGCACGGCCTGCTGGCCATCGAGGACAAGCTCGCGATGGCGCACGGCCTCGAAACGCGGCTCCCCTTCCTGGACAACGACCTGGTCGACTTCGCCATGCGGATGCCCGTGCGGCTGAAGCTGGGCAGCCTCGGCGACGTCATCCGCCTGAACGAGAACGAGCCCGGCCCCAAGACGGCGCGCTATTTCCAGCAGACCCGCGACGGCAAACTGGCGCTGCGCCGCATGGTGTCGCGCTTCGTTCCCGATGAAGTGGCCTACGGCCAGAAGCAGGGGTTCTCGGCCCCGGACGCGAGCTGGTTCCGCGGCGAGAGCATCCAGTACGTCCGCTCCATCATCGACGACCCGGACGCGCGTATCTACCGCTTCCTCGACCCCGTGGCCACGCGCCGACTGGTCTCGGATCACCTGGAAGGCCGCGAGAACCGGCGCCTGCTGATCTGGTCGCTGATCAGCCTGGAGAACTGCTTCCGGCAGTTCGACGTCACCGGGTGAGCGCCATGCGCCTCGTGTTCCTCGGCGCCAGCCAGTTCGGCATGCGTTGCCTGCGCACCGCGCTGGCCGCACCCGCCTGCGAAGTCGCGGGCGTGGTGACCGCGCCCCGCACGTTCTCCATCTCCTACCGCCCGGGTGGAGTCACCAACGTGCTGCACGCCGACGCGCACGAGGTGTGCACCGCGGCGGAAGTCCCCTGCGTCGACCTGCCCGCTGCCGGCATGAAGGATGAGGAGCTGTTCGCGCAGGTGAAGGCCTGGCGGCCCGACGCCTTCATCGTCGCCGGCTGGTACCACATGGTTCCCAAGGCCTGGCGCGCGCTGGCGCCGGCCTATGGCCTGCATGCCTCGCTGCTGCCGCACTACCGTGGCGGCGCGCCGCTGGTGTGGGCCATCATCCAGGGAGAGCGGCAGACGGGCATCACGCTGTTCCAGTTCGACGATGGCGTCGACACCGGGCCGGTGCTGGCCCAGGCAAGCACGCCCATCGCGCCGGAAGACACGATCGCCACCCTGTATGCGCGCATCGAGGAGATCGGCGAAGGCTTGCTGCGCGACACGCTGCCGCGCCTGGCGGACGGCACTGCCGTCGCCCGCGCGCAGGATCCCGCCGAGGGCAGCAGCTTCCCCCAGCGTGGCCCCGAGGACGGGCTGATCGACTGGACCCGGCCGGCGGCGCGCCTGTACGACTTCGTCCGGGCGCAGACGAAGCCTTATCCCGGTGCGTTCTTCCTCGACCGCGGCACGAAGGTGGTGGTATGGTCCGCGGGCGTCGCGACCGACACGAAAGTCCTGCCGCCGCTCGCGCCGGGCGAGATCCGGCGCATCGGCAACCTGGTGCTCGCCGGGGCCGGTGCGGGCACTGCCCTCGAATTGCGCCAGGTGCAGGTCGAAGGCCGCGACATGGAAGCCACGGGCCGGTGGGCATGAGCGGGCAAGGAGCGAGGGTGGAGCGTTTCGGCAGGATCAGCGAGATCGACCCCGGTGCGGAGCGCACCTGGCAGGACCGTGTCTTCCTCACGCTCGACATCGACTGGGCGCACGACGAGGTGCTTGCCGCCTGCATCGATCTCGTCGAGCAAGCCGGCGTGGCCGCCACCTGGTTCATCACGCACGACACGCCGCTGCTGCAGCGGCTGGTGGCCAACCCCCGCTTCGAACTGGGCATCCACCCGAACTTCAATCCGCTGCTGGCGGGCGAGACGGCGATGAAGCCGGAGGCGGTGCTCGAGCGGCTGCTGGGCCTGGTGCCCCAGGCGCGCTCGGTGCGTTCGCACTCGCTCGTGCAGAGCACCGGCTTGCATCAGCTGTTCGCCGCGCGCGGCCTCACGCACGACTGCAACCATTACGTGCCGCACCAGTCGGGCATCGCGCTGCGACCCTGGCCGCTGTGGACCGGGCTGGTCAAGGTGCCCCATTTCTGGGAGGACGACCTGGCCTGCGCCTATGGGGTGGGGCTGCCGGAGGGCCCAGCGACGGCGGGCCTGCAGGTCTACGATTTCCACCCCATCCACGTGTTCCTGAACACCGAGACGCTGGAGCGCTATGAGCGCACGCGCCCCCTGCACCGCAGTCCGCGCGAACTGCTGGCGCACCGCCATGCCGGCGCCGGCACGCGGACCTGGCTGCTGCAACTGCTGGAGAGGGCTGCATGAAGGTCGCGATCATCGGCCGCTCGGAGATCATGTACGACACCGCGCTGCTGCTGCGCGCTGCGGGCCACGAGGTTCGCGCCGTCGTCACCGCGAAGGAAGCGCCCGAGTACACGCGCGGGTCGGCCGACTTCCGGGCGCTCGCCGAAAGCTGGGGCGTGCCCTTCCTGCACACGGCGAAGATCACGGAGGCCGAGGGCCTGCTGCGCGCCGCGGCGCCGCTGGACATCGGCATCAGCTACAACTACAGCGGCATCATCCCGGGTTCGATCATCGGCCTGTTCCGCCTGGGGGTGCTGAATGCGCACGGGGGCGACCTGCCCCGGTATCGCGGCAACGCGTGCCAGGCCTGGGCGATCCTCAACGGCGAGGACCGCGTCGGCCTGTGCGTGCATTCGATGGTGCCCGACGAACTGGACAGCGGCGACATCATCGCCCGTGACTACTTCCCCCTGACGCTGCGCACCAAGGTGACGGCGGTGCACGAATGGATGCAGCACCGCGTTCCGCAACTGTTCGGCGAGGCGGTGGCGAAGTTGCAGCGCGATCCCCGGTACGTGCTGGAGGTGCAGAGCAAGGACCCGAAGGACGCCTTGCGCTGCCATCCGCGCCGTCCCGAAGACGGGCGGATCGACTGGCGCGCAAGCGCGGAAGACATCCTGCGGCTGGTGAACGCGTGCAACAAGCCTTACGCCGGCGCCTTCTGCCGCCTGGACGGCAAGCCGATGGTCGTCTGGGATGCGGACCTCGGGCCCGAGGAGAACTACCTCGCCGTTCCCGGCCAGGTAGCGCGCATCGGCGCCGACAGCATCGACGTGGCGACGGGCCGCGGGCTGCTGACGCTCAAGCTGGTGGAGGCGGATGGCGCAGTGTTGCCGCCGGCGCGCCTGGTGCGCTCGGCGCGCTCGCGGCTGGAATAGGGAAACGCATGCGGCCCGCCACCGACAACTCCAAGGCCTACCGCTTCGAGGATTTCACGCACGAAGCGTACGCACGCCTGCTGGCGCTGGCGAGCCGCCAGTACGTCTTCCGCGGCTACGACAGCTTCGGGCCTGGCGAGCGCTTCGTGCTCTGGCGGCACGACCTGGACTTCTCGATCGTCGATGCGCTGCCGCTGGCGCGGATCGAGGCCGAGGCCGGCGTGCGCGCCTCGTACTTCGTCCACCTGCACTGCGATTTCTACAATCCCTTCGATGCGCGCAGCCTGCGTGCCGTGGCCGAGATCGCTGCCCTGGGCCACGACATCGGCCTGCACTTCGACTTCGTGCTCGCGGGCGTGAAGGACGCGGTGGCGCTGGCGGCGAGGGTGCAGCAGGAAGCCGGGTTCCTGCAGGCGCAGTACGGCGTGCCGGTGCGCGCCTTCTCCTTCCACAATCCGACGCCCGAGGCGCTCGCCTTCGACGCGCAGAGCTACGGCGGACTGGTGAACACGTACGGCGCGTACTTCCGCACGCAGGTGGCCTACTGCTCCGATTCCAACGGGCACTGGCGTCACGAGAGGCTCGAGGACGTGCTCGCGCGCCCGGCCGCGGGACCGCTGCAGGTGCTCACGCATCCCACGTGGTGGACTGCGCAGGTGATGTCGCCCAGGGAAAAGATCGAGCGGACGGTGCAGCACCTCGGCGCCTCGATCCTGGCGGACTACACGGCGACACTGGCGAACCACGGGCGCAAGGACATCGACTGGTGACTGCCGCCGAAGCTCGTTCCCCGGTGCTGCTGCGGCCGCTCGAGCCGCGCGACTCCGACGCGCTGTTCCGGTGGATCAACGACCGGCACACCGTGGTCTTCAACGCGCCTTTCGAGCCGGTGGCGCGGGCCGACCACGATCGCTGGTTCGATGCCATCCGTCGCGCTGGCGACGTGCGCATCTTCGCGATCGTCGAAGTCGAGTCGGACCGGCTCGTGGGTACCTGCCAATTGCTGAATATCTCCCGGCGCCACCGCAGCGCCGACCTGCAGATCCGCATCGGCGAGCCCGACGCGCGCGGCAAGGGCCTGGGCACGCACGCGGTACGCGAGCTGGTGCGCCGTGGCTTCGGGGAGCTGGGGCTGCACCGCATCGCGCTGACGGTGCGCACGGACAACGAGCGGGCCATCCGCACCTACCGCAGCTGCGGTTTCGAAGCCGAGGGGGTGGCGCGCGAGGCAGCCTTCATCGAGGGACGCTTCGTTGACCTGCTGTGCATGGCGATCCTGGCGCAATGAGCCGCGTCGCCGCCATCCACCAGCCGAACTTCTTCCCCTGGCTCGGTTACTTCAACAAGATCGCACGGGCGGACGTGTTCGTCGTCCTGGACGACGCGCAGTACCAGAAGACCGGCAGCAGCTGGTCGAATCGCGTGAAGCTCCTGCTCGCAGGCGAGGCGCGGTGGGTCACGGCGCCGATCCAGAGGCCGGCGCACGGCGTGCAGCGCCTGGACCAGGTGGAGTGGGCCGTGCAGCCCTGGCGCGACAAGCTGCTGAAGACGGTGCGCCTGCAATATGGACGCGCGCCTTTTTTCACGGAAACGATGGACCTGCTCGAGCCGCTCGTCGCCCACCCGGACGACCGTGTCGCGGCTTACAACCTGCATGCAATCAAGGCGATCGCCACCGCGCTCGAGCTGGAAGCGGAGTTCGTGGCCGCGTCGAGCTACGCGGTGCAGGCGTCCGCAACGCAGCGCCTGGTCGAACTCGTTCGGGCGGCGGGCTGTGATTCCTACCTCGCCGGAGGGGGCGCCGGCGGCTACCAGGACGACGCGCTGTTCTCCACGGCCGGGCTCCACTTAGAATACCAAGGCTTCGCCCATCCGGAATATCCGCAGCATGGCGCGAAGTTCTTCGTCCCCGGCATGTCCATCATCGACGTGCTGATGAACTGCGGCATTGCCCGAACCCGAGAGCTCGTAACCTCCTGATGCCGCAACCGGCCGTCATTGCCAAGGGCGTGACCAAGTACTTCCCCAAGTCCGGCAGGATGGGGTGGCGCGACGTCGTCGTCGGCCTGCGTCCGCAGGATCGCTTCACCGCGCTCGACGGCGTCTCGCTCGAGGTCCCGCAGGGCGAGGTGATGGGCGTGCTCGGGCGCAACGGCGCCGGCAAGAGCACCTTGCTGCGCCTGCTGGGGGGCATCTATGCGGCCGACAAGGGCGCCGTCGTCATCGGCGGCGACGTGGCCGGGCTGTTCGAGCTGGGAGGCTTCGGCAACGCGCAGCTCACCGGCCGCGACTTCGCGCAGCGCTACCTGCAGCTGTTCGGCGTCAAGCGCTCCGAATGGCCCGTCCTCTGCGAGGACATCCGCGAGTTCTCCGAACTCGGCGACTACTTCGACGAGAAGATCCACACCTATTCGGCGGGCATGTCCGCCCGCCTGTTCTTCTCCGCGGCCACGGCGATCCGGCACGAGATCTACCTGATCGACGAGATCCTGTCCGTGGGTGACGAGCATTTCCAGACCAAGTCGTGGGCGCGGATGCGCGAGCACCTGGCCAACGGGGCTTCGGGCGTGCTCGTCACGCACGACTGGTCCGCCGTGATCAAGCTTTGCCGGCAATCGAAGGTGCTTTCTTCGGGCAAGGTCGCCATCGAAGGCCGGTCCGACGCGGTGGTCGCGGCTTATCTCGACCTGCCCAAGCCGCAGTCGACGCTCGCCCGCTTTCTCGTGGAGGAGGGGGCCACCTTCACCGGCACGAGCGGGGAGGACCTCGTCCTGCGCCTCGAGGTGGAGCTCGTCGCCGACGTCCCGGTGCAGGTGGCTGTCTCCATCGAGGCGCTGCAGCTGGGGGTTGGCTGGGAATCGGTGATCCTGTCGGAATACCACGAGGTGGGGACCCGCAAGGGGCGCTACACGGTGGAACTGCGCGTGCCACAGCTGCCGCTCGCCCCCGCCGACTACACCCTCAACCTGTTCCTCGCCTCCCCTGCCACCGACACCGGGGCGCGGCAGGTGTTCGACACCCGCGGCTGGACCTACGGGACCGGCCTGGTCCTGAAGGTCGAGGGCGCGCCGGTCACCGGCGTGGCACCGCTCGCGCTGCGCTGGGTGGAGGAGGCGGCATGAGCGCGCTCTCGGTCCGCGCGGACAACCTGCAGAAGCACTACGCGGTGCACGGCGGCATCAAGAAGGCCGTCGACGGCGTGTCGTTCTCGCTCCAGGAAGGCGAGCGCCTCGGTCTGATCGGGCCCAACGGCGCCGGCAAGACCACGCTGCTGCAGCTGCTGGCGGGCATCTCCGACCCGAGCGGCGGCAGCCTCCATGTGCAGGGTCACGTGACCGCGATCTTCACGCTGGGCATGGCGCTGCGTGACGACCTCCCCGGCCGCGAGAACATCTTCGTCGAAGGCGAGCTGCAAGGCCGCACGCGCGAGCAGACCGGCGCCCTCGTGGACGACATCGTCGCCTTCGCGGAACTCGGTGAGTTCATCGACCGGCCGGTGCGCACCTACTCCACGGGCATGAAGGCGCGCCTGGCCTTCTCCACCATCGTGCACATCGAGCCGGAGATCCTGATCATCGACGAAGCACTGTCGGTCGGGGACGCGCGCTTCGCGGCCAAGGCGACGCAGAAGATGCGCGAGCTGACCCAGAGGGGCAAGATCCTGATCCTGGTGTCGCACTCCATGGGCTCGATCACCGACATGTGCACGCGCTGCATCTGGCTGCAGGATGGCGCGATGCGGCGGGACGGAAACCCCAAGGAAGTGACCGACGCGTACGTCCAGGAGGTGCGCGAGAAGGACGGCGACGGGCTGCTCAAGCGCTTCCAGCGCGATGTCGTCCGCCAGAGCCTGCAAGCGGGATGGGACATCGCGGAACTGGCGATGCACTCCTCCGAGGGCCTCACCGCATCGACGCTCGTGACCGGAGAACCGGCCATGCTGGCGGCGCAGGTGCGCGGCGAAGCCGGTTCTGCATTCGATGCGCGCCTGCGCATCGAACGGCTCGACGGCCTCCTGGTGCTGGAAGAGCGCGCCTGCGGACTGCGCGTCGGCCCGGAAGGCCAGGCGAATTTCAAGGTCGACTTCGGCGCGCTGCGCCTGAACTACGGCTTCTACCGCGCATTGCTCGAAACCTCGGATCCCGCAGGGCCCACGGCCCGCCGCTCCGCGCTGTTCGAAGTCTTCAACCCCCGTCCCCACCGCGGCGGCCGGCCCATCCTCGTGTACCCGACCTCCGTGCGGGTCACTCCCCTCGCTCCATGACCTTCCTCGGTTTCGACCGCCGCGACGCCACCACCACCTGGAACTTCTTCCGGATGTTCCTTCGCGACCGCTTCCTGGGCTCGCGCCTGGGCACCGTCTGGGCGGTGCTCAACCCCATCATGATGCTGGGCATCTACACCTACGTGTTCGGCTTCCTGTTCAAGGCGCGGCTACCCGGCGCTGATACGACGCTGGCTTTTTCCACGTGGCTGATCGCCGGCTACGGCCCGTGGCTCGCGATCTCCGAAGGGCTCAATTCGGCGGCGCAGTCCGTCACCGGCAACGTGGGCCTGGTCAAGAACATGGCGTTCAAGACCGAATGCTTGCCCATCGCCGCCAGCCTGCTCGGCCTGGTGCCGCTGGGAGTGAGCGTGGTGTTCTGCCTGGTGCTGATGTCCATCGACGGCAACGTGCCCACCTGGCATGCCATCGCTGCGATTCCCGGCATCCTGCTCATCTTCGCCTTCCTGGCGGCCGTGGGGCTGGGGCTGGCGGTCCTGACCGTCTTCGTGCGGGACACGACCATGATCCTGCCGAACGTGCTGATGATGATCCTGTTCGCCTCGCCCATCTTCTATCCGCTGGACGTGATGCCGGGCATCCTGGCGCGCGCGGCGGAGTGGAACCCGTTCTACCTGCTTTCGCAGTTCATCCGCGAGCCGGTCATGTTCCACCGCATCCCGCCGCTGTCGCAGTGGGTGTACGCCACCGTGCTGATCACGGTGATCGGCCTCGTCAACCTGACGCTGTTCCGCAGGTTGAAGGGCTCTCTCTCTTCTATGCTCTAGACCATGGATCAAGCGCAAATCGACGCCCAGAACGCGGAGTTCTGGAACACCCTGTGCGGCACGGGCCTGGCCCAGATGCTGGGCATCACCGACGGCTCCGAGGCTTCGCTGAAGAAGTTCGACGACTGGTACCTGGACTACTACCCCTACCTGCTGCGGCACGTGCCGGTGCACACGATGAAGGGGGAGGACGTGCTGGAGATCGGCCTCGGCTACGGCACCCTCTCGCAGAAGATCGCCGAGGCGGGCGCCCGCTACCGGGGTCTCGACATCGCCTCCGGCCCCGTGAAGATGGTCAACGACCGCATGGAGCAGAAGGGCCTGGACGGCAAGGCGGTGCAGGGCAACATGCTCAAGTGCCCGTTCCCGGACCAGAGCTTCGACGTCGTGGTGTCCATCGGCTGCTTCCACCACACCGGGGACACGCAGCGCTGCCTGGACGAGACCTTCCGCGTGCTGCGCCCGGGCGGCCGCGCGTTCATCATGCTTTACAACCGCTTTTCCATCCGCCAGTGGCAGCAATACCCGAAGGAAACGCGCGCGGCGCTATGGCGCCAGCTCACGCTGCGACCGACCTACGGCGCACGCCTGAGCGACCAGCAGCGCGCCGACTACGACGCGGATATGGAAGGCCGCGCGGCTCCCGAGACGCAGTTCTTCTCCGCGCGAGACATCAAGGGCATGATGAAGCGCTACCGCAAGGTGGAGTGCTACAAGGAAAACTGCGACCACAAGGTCGACGCCAAGACGGGGCAGATCGTGAAGAAGCGCGAAGACATGCTCGACACGGTCGGCAAGTGGCTCGGCCTCGACATCTACGTCCACGCCGTCAAGTAGTCTTCGTCTTCCGGGCACCATGAAGTACAGCCAATCCGGGCACCCCGAGGACGCGGTCGACTACGACGCCGTCCTGATGCTCACCTGGTCCGACTGGCACCGCGAGCCGCGCAGCAACCGCTACCACTATGGCAGCCGGTTCGCGCGCGACGTGCCCGTGCTGTTCCTGCAGCCCGTGCTGCCGCCTGGCGCCCCCGCGCAGGTGGAGGCATCGGGCGTGCCCGGGCTGGACCTGGTTTCCCTGCCGCAGCAGATCGAATCCACGCACGTGGCGCAGGTGCTGGCGCTGCTGCGCGAGCGGGGCGTCCGCCGGCCGCTGCTGTGGATCTACAGCTGCTTCCACTACGCGCCCATCCTCGATGCGCTGCCGCAGGCCCTGCGCGTCTACCACGCGACCGAGGACTACTTCACCCCGGCCAAGCACTGGGACAACCAGGACTACGTGGCCGGCCGCGCGCGCGCGCTGCTGAAGGACGTGGACCTCGTGGTCGGCGTCAGCGCGCGGGTGAACCAGGCGTATGCGGAGCTCGGTGGCTACCAGGGCCCGACCTACCTGGCGCCCAACGGCTGCGACGCGCCTTTCTTCCTGGACATCGCCGCCAAGGCCCCGCCCGCGCGCGAGAAGGTCGCCATCTTCCAGGGCGGCATCAATGCGCGCCTGGACTTCGCGCTGCTGTTCGAGCTGGCCGGCCGCATGAAGGACTGGACCTTCTGGTTCGTCGGCAAGGCCGATGAGCGCGTGCGCGGCTGGAAGAAGCTGCAGCGGCGCCCGAACGTGGAGTACCTCGGCCCGATGGGCCCGGAGGAGTTCACCAAGAAGATGTGCGAGGCCACGGTCGGAATCATCCCGTTCACCCAGGTCAGCGGGATCTGGAATTCGCTGCCGCTGAAAGCCTACGAGTACGTCGCCTGCGGCCTCCCGGTGGTCACCATCCCCATTCATGCGCTGATGGACCAGCCGCAGCTGTTCCGCAGCGAGATCAGCGCGGAGGGCTTCGCGCGCGCGATCCGTGAACTTGCGCCGTCGCGCACGGACCCGGCGGCGCTCGCGCGCCGGCGCGAGGCGGCCCTGCTCAATTCCTATGACAGCCGCTTCGAGGGGGTTCGCGCGGAAATCCGCAAGGTGGTCCAGCGCAAGCGGAAGCAACGCAAGCGCCTGAACGTCTGCGTGCTGTACGACCAGGGATCCAACCGGGTCAACACCATCCGCGAGCACCTGGAGTCCTTCGGCACCTATTCACGCCACCAGGTCGTCTACATGCCGGCCACCGACGTATGGCTGCAGGGCTTCTCGGTCAGTGCCGGCGGCGATCCGCACGACGTTGCGGAGCCGGACTTCTCCTTCTTCGACGCCGTGATCGTGCACTACAGCGTGCGCGTCAACGTCGACGGCCACATGACCGCGCCGGTGGAACGCGCCTTGCAGCGCTTCCCCGGCCTCAAGGTGCTGTTCCTCCAGGACGAGTACGAGACGCCGGAGCCCGCGCGCCGCTGGATGGAGCGCGTGCACGTGGACATCGTCTACACCTGCGTCCCGCCGGAGAGCGTGCACAAGCTCTATCCGCGCGAGCGCTTCCCCTGGGTCGACTTCCGCCAGACGCTCACCGGCTATGTGCCCGAGGACGCCAGCCTCGACGACTACGTCGTGCCGCTCGCGCAGCGTCCGTGGCTGATCGGCTACCGCGGCCGCAAGCTGCCCGCGATCTACGGCGTGCTGGGTTGGGAGAAATACGTGATCGGCCGCGAGGTGCGGCGCCTGGCCGACCAGCGCGGGTTGAAGGTCGACGTGGAGGTCGACGACAAGAAGCGCATCTACGGCAAGGGGTGGTACCAGTTCCTCGGCTCCGCCCGCTCCACGCTGGGCACGGAAAGCGGCTGCAACCTGTTCGACTTCGAAGGCAAGGCGGCCGCCATCATCCGCGCCCGGCGCGATCAGGATCCGGAAGCCGACTACTGGTCCATGCGCGAGGAACTCGAACCCTTCGAGCGCGACATCCTGATGAACCAGGTGTCGCCCAAGATCTTCGAATCGATCCGCATGCGCACGGCACTGGTCCTGTTCGAGGGGGCCTATTCGGGCGTGGTGCAGGCCCACGAGCACTACATCCCCCTGAAGAAGGACTTCTCCAATTTCGACGAGGTGGTCGCGTTCCTGAAGGACGATGCCAAGGTGCAGGCCCTGACCGACCGCTCCTACCGGGACATCGTGGAGTCCGGCCGCTACAGCTACGCGACCTTCGTGGGCGGCATCGATACCGACATGGAACGCGCCCTGGTGAGGGGACCGCGCGTGCGCCTCTTCACCTTCCCGCTGCTGGCGCTTACGCCGGACGACCGCGTGGAACAGCTGGGGGTGGAGCGTGCCGCCGGCGCGCTGCTGGCGAGCGGGGTGGTCGAACGCGACGGCGTCCGTGAGGCGCTGCTGCAGCACGCCGAGCGGATCACGCGGCAGATCGTGGTGACCGCGCAGGCGAACGGCTCCGACATGGTGATGCCGCCGCCTCCGCCCTCACGGAGCACGGCGCGCAAAGTGTGGCGCATGCTGCCGGCCCCCGTGCGCGTTCGACTCGGCGGCGGGCTGCGCTCGCTGGTGCAGCGGCATCGCATGCCGGAGCAGGAAAAGTCGGCGACGGACCGGCTGATTTCCGCCTGCTTCCGGCTGGTGCCGGGCGCAGCCAAGCGGGCGGCGAGCCGGTTCATCTAGCGTCGCTGTCCGTCGGGCGCGGCTGGGCGCCCACCCCACCGGAAATCAGGCTCCCCGACGCCAGGCGTCCTCGCGGTGCATCGTCAGCCACTCCGCAAGGCTGATCCACCGCCACAGGGCCCACGAATTGTTGGCGCCGTCGTTCTGGTGCTGGTTCCAGAGCGTTTCAATCTGCGCGCGCTCATAGTTCGGGCAGGACTGCAGCAGCGGGCTGGTCAGGCGCTCCCAGGCCCAGTCCTTCATCTTGTTGCGCAGCCACAGGTCCAGCGGCGCCGCGTAACCCACCTTGTCGGCGCGCCACTGCACCTCGCGCGGCAGCAAGCCTTCGCCAGCTTGGCGCAGCACGTACTTCTGCCAGCCGTTGTGGATCAGGACGTCATCGGGCAGCGTCACGCACCAGTCGACCAGCTCGTAATCGAGGAAGGGCAGCCGCCCCTCGCGCCCGAACGCCATCGCGTTACGGTCCGCATAGCGCAGCAGCATCGGCAGCGAGTTGTACTGCAGCGCCTCGGAGAGCACCCGGCGCAGGCGCTGGCCGGGCTTGGGCTCCGCGACGCCCACGTCGTACGGGCCGTGCCAAACGCTGGACGGGTTCTTCGCATGCGCCGCCAGCTCCTTCGGCGTCAGCGCGATTCGCTCGTTGAAGCGCCGGCGGCTGTCGGCGAAGCGGCGGCTCGCATGCTTCAGGCGCGAGTTGAACAGCATGGTGGTCAGGAACAGCTGCAGCCAGTCGCGCTTGTCCACCAGGTCCAGCTGGTGGCTGCGGAAGTAGAACTGGTAGCCCCCCAGCAGTTCGTCGGCGCCCTGGCCGTCGAGCAAAACCGTGGTGGCGTTTTCCCTGGCGAGCCGCGCCACGCACCACTGCAGGTAGATCGACGCGGACAGGAAGGGCTCCTCCTGGTGCCAGTGCAGCAGGCGCAGTTCCTTCATCAGCCCTTCGGGCGTGGGCGAGACGTTGTGCGACTGCACGCCGGCCTTGCGCGCCACCATGTCGATGTACTCGCCCTCGGACAGGGTGGGGTCCTCGTCGAAGCGAGCCGAAAAGGTGTTCTGCACGAACTGCGTGCCGCCCGCGCGCACCTCGGACAGGGAGCACACGATCATCGAGGAGTCCAGGCCGCCCGACAGGCTGCTGCCCACCGGCACGTCCGAGCGCAGGCGCTTGCGCACGCTTTCCTCGAACATCGCGAGGAACTTCTCGGTGGCCTGCTTGCGCGAAATCGGTTCCGGCTCGTGATCGAAGGGCGGGATCCAGTAGCGCCATTGGCGCACGATGCTGCCGTCCGGCTCCATCAGGAGGGCGTTCGCGGGCGGCAGGCGCAGCACGCCTTCGAACATGGTCTGCTCGCCGTCCTCGTAGTACTGGCCGGCGGTGTACTGGGCCAGCACCGCCTCGTTGACGCTCGCCTTCAGTTCCGGGTGCGCGAACAGCGCCTTCATCTCGGACGCGAACGCGCGGCCGCCTCCCGGCAGGGGCGCATGGAACAGCGGCTTCTCGCCGAAGCGGTCGCGCGCGGCGAAGATCTGCCGGCGGCGCGCGTCCCAGATCACGAAGGCGAACATGCCGTTCAGCCGCGGCAGGCAATCGGTGCCCCAGGCGTCGTAGGCGGCCAGCAGCACCTCGGTGTCGCTGGTCGTGTGGAAGCGCACGCCCTTCGCCTTCAGTTCATCGCGCAGTTCGACGAAGTTGTAGATCTCGCCGTTGAAGACGATCGTGGCCTGGCCGTCCTGGCTGCGCATCGGCTGCGCGCCGGCTTCGCTCAGGTCCAGGATCGACAGGCGCCGGTGGGCCAGCGCGATGGCCATGGGCCCCGCGTGTTCGACGGTGAGTCCGTAGCCGTCGGGGCCGCGGTGCGCGACGCGGTCGCGCATTTCCGCGACGAGGTTCTCGCTGAGGTTAAGGGCCGGGGCGAAGACACTGACAAGTCCGCACATGGAGGTATTGGGATTCGTTGTGCGCGGCGGCTGCGCCGGCCGCTGAGGAAGGCGGCGAATCTTAACCGCAGCGGTCCGGGGATAATCGGAGGCTCCGCGTCCGAACGGGCGCCGCCGACTGCCTCGCGACCGATGAACATCCTGCTGCTGTACAACTCCTCCCAGACCTTCACCAACACGGTCTTCGAGCACGTCGACGCGTTTGCGCGCTATTCCGAAAACCGGTATTTCTTCTGCCACCACGACGGCATCGCGCCGTTCAACGTGGACCTCTCGCGCTACGACGCCGTCGGCATCCACTTCTGCACACGCCTGCCGTTCGACCAGATCTCGAACCAGCTGGCCGAACGCATGGCGGCCTTCCACGGCGTCAAGTTCCTGTTCATCCAGGACGAATACGACTACACGCAGCGCGCCTGGTACTGGATCCGCCGGCTGGGGCTGAACCTGGTGTTCACGGTGGTGCCCACGCAGAACATCGACAGGATCTATCCCCCGTCGGAGCTGCCTGGCGTGCGCTTCGTCAACAACCTCACCGGCTACGTGCCGGAGAAGCTGCCGACGCTGGACACCATCCTGCCGCCTTCCCGCCGTGAGCTGGTGATCGGCTACCGCGGACGGCCGCTGCCCCTGCGCTACGGCGCCCTGGCCCTGGAGAAAACCCAGATCGGCCAGCTGGTCAAGGCCTTCTGCGAGCAGCGAAACATCGTCCACGACATTTCCTGGAGCGAGGAGTCGCGCATCTACGGGCCACGCTGGTACGAGTTCATGGCTTCGTGCCGCGCCATGCTGGGCTCGGAGAGCGGCTCGAACGTGTTCGACTTCGACGGCACGCTGTGGCAGCGCCTGGCCGACTACCGCGCGCAGCATCCGACCGCCACCGACCAGGAGGTCTACGACAACGTCATCGGGCCGCATGACTTCCCGGGGCTGATGAACCAGATCTCGCCGCGCGTGTTCGAGGCGATCAGCCTGCGCACGGTGCTTGTGCAGTTCGAAGGGAGCTATTCGGGCGTCATCGAGCCCTGGAAGCACTACATCCCCTTGCGCAAGGACGGCGGCAATCTCGAGTCCGTGTTCGAGGCGCTGCGCGATCCCGACTTCGTGGATGGCATGGTGGAACGCGCGTACACCGACGTGATCGGCTCGGGTGCGTACAGCTACGCACGCTTCATCCGGATGGTCGACGCAGAAATGGCGGTCACCGCGGCGCAAGTGGGCCCGTCCAGCAGCGGGCTGGCGCGCCTGAGCGCCACCAGCGACGAGCTGCCTTCGCCGGTGGCCACCCACCCGGCGCGGGCAGCTCCGCCGGTGGTGGTCGCGGTCGCGCCGCCTCCTCCTCCGCCGGAGCCCGAGCCCCTCGTGCTGGAACCGGTGGTCGAGCCCGCGGTGGAACCCCAGCTGATGGCGGACCTCGTGGTGGAGGGGAGCGCGGACCCGGCGGGAGAGGCAGGGCCGGAAGGGGAGGCGCAGTCGGACGCACCGCCGGCGCAGGCGCAGGCGCAAGCTGAAGTGGAACCCGAACCGGAACCGGAAGCGGAACCCGAGCCCACCTACGCACCGCCCCCGGAAGTCGTCTTCCTGCCATACCCGATGCCCACTCCGGCACCGCCACCCCCGCCGCCTGCACCTGTCGTCCAGGCACCGACGGAACCTGTGGTGGTGTGGATCCCGCCGACGGCGCGCGAAGTGCGCATGACCAAGTTCAAGAACGCCGTGGTCTACACCTGGAACCACCTGCCACCGGGCGTGCGGCCGGTGCTGCGGCCGGTGGCCCGCAAGGGCGTGATGCCGGCCTGGCGGCTCGTCAGGCGGACGTACCAGAAGCTGCGGCGCTGAGTGCGGCCGGGGCGGCGGGGCCGCCGCCCAGGATGCGTTCGTAAAGGCCGCGCAGCTTGGCCTGCTGGGTCGGCCAGCCGTACTCGGACCGGATGCGGTCCAGGACCTCCGGCCCCGGCCGGTAGCGCGCCGGGTCGGCGAGGATTTCCCGGATCGCAGCGGCGATCGAGGCGGGATCCTTCTCGTCCATCGTCACGCCGACCGGGAACTTGCCGACGAATCGCTCCAGTTCGACCAGTCTGGCTACAGCGACCGGCACGCCGCTGATCACGCTTTCGAGCAACTTGTTTGGAAAGCAGAAGTAATAGCTGAGGCAGACGTTCTGGATCGCGATGACGCTGCAGTCTGCGGTGGAGACGAAGGAAGTGACCTCCTTCGAAGGCACGGGGTCGACGAGATGGATCCGGTCCTGCACGCCCAGGCGCTCTGCGGCATCCAGGATCTCTTTCTCGGTCACGATGTAGCGTGGTCCGACGAAGGCGAAGTGCAGCCCCGGTACCAACGCGACGGCCTCCACGCAATGCGTGCTGCCCCGGTCCAGCGTGACCGAGCCCACGTACACGGCGAGCGGCGTGTCCGCCGCGAGGGCGAGTCGGTCGCGGATCGTTTCCTTGGGCTGCGCACCGGGCGCCAGCAGGTCGGGTGAGTTCAACACCACCGTCGGGCGCTCGATGTCGTATTGCTCCTTCAGCCAGTCGGCAATGCTGTCGCACACGGTGACGACGGCGCGGACGCGCCGGATCAGGACGTTTTCGTACACGGCGACCCACTGCTTGGTCAGCGGGTGCAGCGACCAGTAGTTCGTGTGCGTCTCCAGCTCGTGGGCGTCGTACACGAGCGGCACGCCCAGTTTGCGCGAGATCGCATAGCCCGTGGACATCGTGTGCAGGTCATGCGAATGCACCACGTCGGGCGCGAGCCGCACGCCCATGTCCTTGGCGTCGATGCCGAAGTTGTTCATGTACGACAGGTACTCGCGGCTGTGCAGCGAGTCGACCCAGCGCCAGACCGGGCTGACCACGCTGCGGATCGCCAGCGCCCGTGCCCTTTCGCGGATCGCGCTGTTCGGCCGCACCAGGTGCAGCGCGAACACGCCCAGCACCGCCGCCAGGAGCAAGGGCCACAGCACCAGCAGCAGCATCAGCCCGAGCACGGTGCCAGCGACGCTCCCGGCCAGCAGGCCCGCCGCGCGCAGCCAGATCTGGCGTGCCCCGGGTGCGCGCCAGCCGGCGAAGGCCACGCCCGCGTGCAACCGCACCAGCCGCAGCAGCTGGCGCCGCGGAGGCAGGGGGGATGTGAGCGGGACGGAATGGTAGGCCACCCCTTCGCTGTGCTCGGTGGCGTCGAGGACGTTGCCCGCGCGGAAGATCACGTGCACTTCGTGGCCGGCGCTGGCCAGGGCAGTCGCCTCCCGCCGCACCCGCGAGTCGATCTTCCAGTCGTTGTTCACGAGCATCAACACTTTCTGGGTGCGCAAAAACAGCCTCCGTCCTTCGTGGGTCGCACGCGGCAAGGGAACCTGCCGTCGCCGCGCGAGCCGGGAATTCTACGCGGGCCCACCTTCCGGCCGAGGGAGCCCGACAGCGCCCGTACTACACTTGGCGCCTCGCGCGTGACATGGTCACGCAGCCCTCGCCTTGCGATGCCGCGCCCCGGACCCGGGCGATGCGGACGAAAACCTCGATATGAACCCGATCGCGAAACTCTCCAGCGTGGTGGCCGACTACTGGACGGACCACAACGTCACCCTGCACAAGACCTTCGCCTCGCGCGAGGAGTCGCTGGAGTACTTCCACTGGCGCTGCGACCAGTACCCGGGCTACCTCGACCTCATGCCCGTATCGGGCGTGGACGGCCTCGAAGTGCTGGACTACGGCTGCGGCCCGGGTCACGACCTGGTCGGTTTCGTGGAATATTCCAGGCCGAAGCGGGTGGCGGGCGTGGACGTGTCGCGGTCCAGCCTCTCTGAAGCCCGCGCGCGCCTGGGACACCACGGCGGCAGCGACGTGCAGCTGGTGCTGTCCAAGCCCGGCGAGACGGTGCTGCCCTTCGAGAACGCCAGCTTCGATTACGTGCACTCCTCGGGCGTGCTGCATCACGTGCCGGACCTGCAGGCGTCGCTGGCGGAGATCCGCCGCGTGCTGCGCCCCACGGGCCGTGCCCGCGTGATGGTCTACAACTACGACAGCCTGTGGACGCACCTGTACGTGCCGTACACCATGCAGCTGCGCGACAGGCGGCTGCCGGCACACCTGTCGATCCGCGAGGCCTTCACCAAGTCCACCGACGGTCCGGATTGCCCCATCGCCAACTGCTACACGCCGCAGGAGTTCGCCGACGAAGCGCGCAAGGCGGGCTTCGGCTGCCGCACGGTCGGTGCCGCGGTGTCGCTGCATGAGCTGCAGCAGCTGCAGCTTTACCGGCTGGAGGCTTGCATGGACCAGCGCCTGGCGCGCGAGCACCGCGAATTCCTGCTGAACCTGACCTTCGACCAGCGCGGCACGCCGCTTGCCAACGGCCTGCCTGCGGGTGTCGACCTGGTCCTCGAACTGAACCCGCTGTAAAGAGCTTCCGGCCATGTGTGGAATCTTCGGTGTCTTCGCCCGCTCCCCGGCCGCGCCCGCGGCCCTGGAGCAGTCCGTCCGCAAGGGGCTGGACCGCATCCGCCATCGCGGCCCCGACGGCTCCGGCATCTGGATCGCGCCGACGCGTGACGTCGGCTTCGGCCACGCGCGCCTGAGCGTCATCGACCTGGCCACCGGCGACCAGCCGATGTCCTGCGAGAACGGCCGCTACACCATCATCTACAACGGCGAGGTCTACAACTACCTCGAGCTGCGCCAGGAACTCGGTGCGGAGAACTTCCGCACCACGTCCGACACCGAGGTGATCCTGCGGGCCTTCATCCGCTGGGGCGCGGACTGCGTGACGCGCCTGCGCGGCATGTTCGCCTTCGCGATCTGGGACGCGCAGGAGCACCGCCTGTTCATCGCCCGCGACCGCTTCGGCATCAAGCCGCTGTACTGGACGCTCACGAAGAACGGCCTGTACTTCGCGTCCGAGATGAAGGCGCTGCAGCCCTTCCTGGACAACCCGCAGGTGAACAAGGCCGCCTTGTCCGACTACTTCTCCTTCCAGTTCTGCCTGGGCGAGAAGACGCTGCTCGAAGGTGTGTGGCAGCTGCCGGCGGCGCACCACGCCACGATGTGCGTTGGCGAGGCGCCCCGGGCGCAGCGCTACTGGGAAGTGCACTACGACATCGACTACGGCCACAGCGAGCGCTGGTTCGAGCAGCGCCTGCAGGAACTGCTGGAGGACTCGATCCGCATGCACATGCGAGCGGACGTCGAGGTCGGCAGCTATGTGTCCGGCGGTGTCGACTCCAGCCTGATCGCGGCACTGGCCCGCCAGACGCGCCCGGGTGAGCGCTTCCAGGGCTTCAACGGCCGCTTCGAGGGGCCCGAGTTCGACGAATCGATGTACGCGCGCGCCCTCGGCGAGGCCGAGAAGATGCAGATGCACGTGGCCGACATCGACGAGCTGGACTTCGTCGAGAACATCCGCAAGGTGATCTGGCACCTGGACCAGCCCACGGCAGGACCGGGCTCCTTCCCGCAGTTCATGGTGTCGAAGAAGGTCCGCGAGCACGTGAAGGTGGTGCTGGGCGGGCAGGGCGGCGACGAGATCTTCGGCGGCTATGCCCGCTACCTGGTCGCCTACTTCGAGCAGTGCATCAAGGGCGCGATCGAAGGCACGCTGCACAACGGCAACTACGTCGTCACCTACGAATCGATCATCCCGAACCTCGAGACCCTGCGGCAGTACAAGCCGATGATCAAGGAGTTCTGGGCCGAGGGCGTGTTCGGCGACCGCGACAGCCGCTACTTCCGCCTGATCAACCGCGCCAACACCTTCGGCGATGCGCTGGCCCCCGGCGCCATCGACCGCGACACGACCTTCGCCGAATTCCAGAAGATCTTCTGGGGCGAGAACGTGGGCAAGGAGTCCTACTTCGACTCCATGACGCACTTCGACTTCAAGACGCTGCTGCCGGCGCTGCTGCAGGTGGAAGACCGCATGGCCATGGCGCACGGGGTCGAGTCGCGCGTGCCCTTCCTGGATCACCCGCTGGTGGAGTTCGCCGCGTCGATTCCGGCCGACGTGAAGTTCCAGAACGGCGAGTTGAAGCGGCTGCTCAAGCACGTGTACGCGCCCAAGCTGCCCGACGCGATCCGCAATCGCAAGGACAAGATGGGCTTCCCGGTGCCGCTGACAAACTGGCTGCGCGAGAAGGGCCCGGCCTCGGAGTTCGTACGCGATGTGTTCTCCTCGCGCGCGGCCAAGGAGCGCTCGTACCTGTCGCGCCCGGTGGACGTCGACAAGGTGCTGGCGGGCCAGAGCGTGTACAGCCGCAACCTGTGGGCGCTGCTGAGCCTGGAGCTCTGGCACCAGGGCTTCGTCGACGCGGCCTGAGGTGGACCAGGGCGTCCTGGCGCTGGTAGGAGGCGGGCGCTGGGCCCGCGTCTACCTGTCCACGTTGGCCGCGATGCCGCTGCCGGGGCAACTCGCAATCGTGGCGCGTCATGCACCGCCCGGGGTGGCAGGGATGCTCGATGCCGCGGGCCGACCCGTCCTCCTGCACGCGGACGTCGACGGCCTGCTGGCATCCGGCCGGCCGGTCATCGGCGCCGTCGTCGTCAATGCCGCGCCTGCCCACGCCGGCACGGCGCTGCGCCTGCTGCAATCCGGCATCCCGGTGCTGGTGGAAAAGCCCGGCGCCACGGACGCGGCCGCAGGCGACGAACTGGTCGAGGCGGCCCGCGCACAGGGCGTTGCGCTCGTGCCGGCGCTCACCTATCGCCACTGCGCCTTCCTGGAGAACTTCGCGCAGGTGCTGCGTGCGCGGGGACGTCCGCCCTCGCGGCTGCGCCTGGAATGGGCGGACCCCGCCGCCGAAACGCGCTACGGAGAGGTGAAGAAGTACGACCGGGGCATCGGCCTGGCGCTGGATGTCGTCCCGCACGTGTGGGCCATCGTCGCCAGCGTGCTGGGTGAACACGCTCCGCACCTGGAAGCCTGTCGAGTCGAACGAGGGGGGCTTCGCCTGCTGCTGCGCCTGCGCGCTGGCCCGACCGAATATGAAGTCCTGCTGGAGCGCGATGCGCCCCGCCGCCGGCGCTTCCTCTGCGCCGATGAGGCAGCGGCCATCGACTTCAGCGAGGAGCCCGGCACGATCGCCGTCGACGGGCAATCGCGCTGCGCCGATCCCGACTGGGCGACGCGCGTGGACCGGCCCGTGCGCCGGCAGCTCGACGCCTTCCTCCACGCCATCGGCCACCGGCCGTCCGACGGCGCGCTGGGGGACTTCCGCGCCAGCGTGCACCTGGCGGCGGAGTGCGACGCGCTGGTGAAGGCGCAGCAGGAGGCCTTGCTGGCGGCTGCTGCGACCTCGTGCTTCGACGGCGACACTGCCTGCGCCGTCCACGAGTTGCTGTCGCGGCGCCTGCTGGCCAGCGGGCGGCTGGCGGCCGGGGACCGAGCCGGCCTGGACGCGCAGGTTGCCGCGCTGCGCGAGGCGCTCGCGCGGGCGCCGGGCTCCAGCTGGCTGGAGGCGCTTGCACGCTTCGTCCCGGGCGGAACGGACGCCCACGATACAATTTCCCCTCTGCCGCGCGTGCCGTGGCCGGGGCCTGCGCCCCTTCCTTGATCCAACCTCCGGAACCTTGCTATGAACGTCCTCGTCACGGGTGGCCTCGGCCAGATCGGCTCCCATGTTTCCGAAATGCTGCTCGCGCGCGGCGACAAGGTGGTCGTGATCGACAACCTGGCCACCGGCCAGCGCCACCACCTGGCCGACCATCCGAAGCTGACCGTGGTGATCGACACCATCGCCAACAAGGAGAAGGTGCGCGAGCTGTGCAAGGAGCACAAGTTCGACGCCATCGTCCACACCGCCGCTTCGTACAAGGATCCCAACGACTGGTACAACGACACGCTGACCAACTGCGTGGGCGGCACCAACCTGATCCAGGCCGCCGGCGAGTTCGGCGTCAATCGCTTCATCTACTTCCAGACGGCCCTGTGCTATGGCGTCAAGCCCCTGCAGCAGCCCATCCGCCTGGACCACCCCAAGTTCCCGGCCAACAGCAGCTACGCGATCTCCAAGACGGTCTGCGAGGACTACCTGGAGATCTCCGGCGTCGACTACGTGTCCTTCCGCCTGGCCAACGTGATCGGCCCGCGCAACGTGTCGGGCCCGCTGCCGATCTTCTTCCAGCGCCTGAGCGAGGGCAAGAAGTGCTTCGTCACCAAGGCCCGCCGCGACTTCGTGTTCAACCAGGACCTGGCGCGCGCCGTGCTCAAGGCCGTGGACGGCACCGGCAAGGGCGCCTACCACTTCTCCTCGGGCGCCGACGTGGCGATCAAGGAGCTGTACGACGCCGTGGTCGCCGCGATGGAGCTGCCCACGTATCCCGAAGCCGAAGTGCGTGAACTCGGCCCCGACGATGCCGCCAGCATCCTGCTCGACCCCTCGCGCACCTTCCAGGACTTCGGCAAGCCCGAATTCACGCCGCTGGCCGAGATCGCGCGCCAGTCGGTCGCCTACTTCCGCAAGCACGGCGCCACCGGCGGCTTCACGCACCTGAAGCACGAGGAAAAGAAGTGACGCGCATCCTGATCACGGGTGGCGCGGGCTGCCTGGGCTCGAACCTCATCGAGCACTGGCTGCCGCAGGGCCACCAGATCCTGGTGCTGGACAACTTCGCCACCGGCAAGCGCGAAGTGGTGCCCGAAGTACCGGGGCTGCAGGTGCGCGAAGGCCACATTGCCGACGCGCCGGTCGTGGAGAAGGCTTTTGCCGACTTCAAGCCGGAACTGGTGATCCACTCCGCCGCGGCCTACAAGGACCTCACGGACTGGCAGGAAGACGCCCGCACCAACGTGCTGGGCTCGATCGAAGTCGCCCGCGCCGCGGAGCGCCATGGCGTCCAGCGCCTGGTGAACTTCCAGACCGCGCTGACCTATGGCCGCACCACGGTGTCGCCGATCCCGAATTCGCATGCTTCGGCACCGATCGCCAGCTACGGCATCTCCAAGACGGCGGGCGAGCAGTACATGCTGATCTCCTCGGTGCCGACGGTGTCGCTGCGCATCGCCAACGTGACCGGCCCGCGCCTGGCCATCGGCCCGATCCCGACCTTCTACAAGCGGCTGAAGGAAGGCAAGGGTTGCTTCTGCTCCGACACCGCACGTGACTTCCTCGACATGTCCGACTTCCTGGCGTTCATGGACCTCGTGATCCAGCCGGGCGGCCCCACGGGCGTGTTCAACGTGAGCTCGGGTGAAGCGCACTACATCAAGGAAATCTACGACCTCACGGCGGAGTACCTCAAGGTGGATGGCGGCAACGTGCCGATCCAGCCGCCGGCGGCCGACGACGTGCCGGTCGTGGCGCTGGACCCGACCGAGACGACCAGGGCCTTCGGCTGGAAGCCGAAGCTCGGTTTCGCCGAGACCATCCGCAAGCAGCTGCAGTGGTATGACCGCTACGGCATCACCGACATCTACAGCCACCTGAGCAGCAGTACGGGCAACAAGGCATGAGCAATACCTTCAAGAATGCGACCATCGCGGTGGTCGGCGGCGCCGGCTTCGTCGGCAGCAACCTCGTCAAGCTGCTCCTGAAGGAAGACCCGAAGCAGGTGGTCGTGATCGACAACCTGATTTCTTCCGACGTGGCCAACGTGCCGGCGGACCAGCGCGTGGTGTTCAAGTACGCGTCGATCACCAGCGACGAAGGATTGGCCGCGATTCCCGCGGACGTGGAGTACGTGTTCCACCTGTCCTGCTACCACGGCAACCAGTCCTCGATCGCCGACCCCTTCGCCGACCACGAGAACAACACCTTCACCTCGCTGCGCCTGTTCGACCACCTCAAGGGCATCAAGTCGCTCAAGAAGGTCGTGTACGCCGCCGCGGCCTGCGCGGTGGCCGAGAAGACCTACGACCAGCCCACGGCCACCACCGAGGACCAGCCGGTCTCGCTGGTGCACGACAGCCCGTACTCCATCTCCAAGCTGATCGGCGAGCTGTACGGCAACTACTACCACAAGCAGTACCAGCTGCCCTTCGTGAAGGCGCGCTTCTCCAACGTGTTCGGCCCCGGCGAGATCCTCGGTGCCGGCCGCTGGCGCGGCACCGTGCACACGGTGTGGCGCAACGTGACGCCGACCTTCGTGTGGAAGTCGCTGCACCGCGAGGCGCTGCCCCTGGACAACGGCGGCAACGCATCGCGCGACTTCATCTTCGTGGAAGACATGGCCCGCGGCCTGATGGCCTGCGCGCTGCGCGGCGAACCGGGCGGCATCTACAACCTGGCGACCGGCCGCGAGACTTCCATCCTCGAACTCGCTACCTGGATCAACGAGTTCACCGACAACCCGACGCCGCCGGACCTGAAGCCCGCGCGCGACTGGGACCGGTCCGGCAAGCGCTTCGCCTCCACCGAGAAATCGAAGCGTGAACTCGGCTTCGAGGCGCAGGTGGAGGTCAAGGAAGGCCTGCGCCGGCTGGTCGAGTGGACCAAGGCCAACCGCGAGCTGATCGCCCGCACGATGGCCGCGCATTCCAAGCAGATGCAGCAGGCGGGCGCCCCGCTGCGGCCCGAGTACCTGCCCAAGCAAGGCTGATGAAGGTCCTGACCGTCGTCGGTGCGCGGCCGCAGTTCGTCAAGGCCGCGACCGTCTCCCGCGCTTTCGCGGCGGCGCAGCCGCGCGTGGACGAGGTGATCGTCCACACCGGCCAGCACTTCGACGCCAACATGTCGGCGGTGTTCTTCGACGAGATGCGCATCCCCCAGCCGCAGTACCAGCTGGAGCTGGGCGGCCTCGGCCATGGGGCAATGACGGGCCGGATGATGGAGAGCATCGAGGGCATCCTGCAGAAGGAAAAGCCCGACTGGGTGCTGGTCTACGGCGATACGAACTCCACGATGGCCGGAGCGCTGGCCGCGGTGAAGCTGCACATTCCCGTGGCGCACGTCGAGGCGGGGCTGCGCTCCTTCAATCGCGTGATGCCCGAGGAGATCAATCGCGTCGTGGCGGACCATGTGTCCACGCTGCTGTTCGCGCCCACGGAAGTGGCGGTGAAGAACCTCGCCGCCGAAGGCATCACCGGCGACAAGGTGGTGCGCAGTGGCGACGTGATGTACGACGCGGCGCTGTTCTACAGCACGATGGGCAACGATGCCTTGCTGAAGTCGCTGGGGCTCGAGGAGCGCGGCTTCTTCCTGGCGACGATCCACCGGGCCGAGAACGTGGACGACCTGCAGCGGCTCGAAATCATCATGCAGGCGCTGGCCCGCTGCGCGCGCGAGCTGCCGGTGGTGCTGCCCATCCATCCCCGCACGCGCAAGGCGCTCGCCGAGCGTGGCCTGATGAAGCTGGTGGAAGCCGGCCGCCTGCACCTGATCGACCCGGTGGGTTACCTGGACATGGTGCAGCTGGAGAAGCAGGCACGCGTGGTGCTCACCGATTCCGGCGGCGTGCAGAAGGAGGCCTACTTCTTCGGCGCGCCCTGCGTCACCATCCGAAGCGAGACCGAGTGGGTCGAGCTGGTCGAATGCGGCGCCAACCGGCTCGCACCGCCCACGTCCGTGGAGTCCATCGTGGACGCGGCCCTCGCAGCCGTCGCCGACCAGCGCAAGCCCGCTCCCGGGCTGTACGGCGAAGGCAGGTCCGCCGATGCGATCGCCCGCACCCTGGCATGTGCGGGATAGCCGGTGTCTTCTGGCAAGGTGAGGGATCCGGTCTAGAAGGGTCCATGGCAGCGGCGCTGGCCTCCATGCGCCGCCGCGGCCCGGACGACCGCGGAAGCGAGACCATCCCCGTCGCGGGTGGCGGGCTCATGCTGGGGCACACGCGGCTGTCGGTGATCGACCTGTCGCAGGGCGGCCACCAGCCCAAGCACGCCGCCGGCCTGTCGCTGGTCTTCAACGGCGAGATCTACAACTACCTGGAATTGCGGCGCGAGCTGCAGGCCACCGGCGTCGCCTTCCACACCGACTCGGACACCGAGGTGCTGCTGCAAGCGTGGGCGCGCTGGGGC
Source organism: Ramlibacter sp. (assembly GCA_036263715.1). Classification (GTDB taxonomy): domain Bacteria; phylum Pseudomonadota; class Gammaproteobacteria; order Burkholderiales; family Burkholderiaceae_C; genus Ramlibacter. The sequence goes on along the minus strand of DATAGN010000193.1, from coordinate 2,001 downwards.
GAAGCCTGCCTGCCGCGCCTGGTGGGCATGTTCGCCTTCGCGCTGTACGAGCACGCGAGCGGGACCCTGACCTGCGTGCGCGATGCCTTCGGAATCAAGCCCTTCTTCTACACGCGCGACGCGCAGGGCTTTCGCTTCGCCTCCGAGCTGCCGGCGATGAAGGCGCTGGTGGGCGGGGCCTGGACGCTGAACCTGCAGCGCGCCTACGACTACCTGATGTACGGCGAGTACGACAGCACGGAGGAAAGCTTCGTGCAGGGCGTGCTGAACCTGATGCCGGGGCACCTGCTGCAGGTGCGGGCGGGCGATGCGCATTCGCAGCCGCGGCGCTGGTGGACGCCGCGCGTGGCGCCGGTATCGACGCTCAAGTTCGCGGATGCCGCCGAATCGCTGCGCGAGCAGCTGCTCGAGTCCGTGCGGCTGCACCTGCGCAGCGACGTCGCGCTGGGTTCCGCGCTCTCGGGCGGGCTCGACTCGTCCGCGATCGTCTGCGCGATCCGGCATCTCGAGCCCGATGTGCCCATCCACACCTTCAGCTACGTGGCGCGGGGCAGCAGCGTTTCCGAAGAAGCGTGGGCGGACCGCATCAACGCCAAGGTGGGCGCGCATGCGCACAAGGTCGAGGCCTCGGCGGCGGAACTGGCGCGCGACCTCGACGACATGATCCTGGCGCAGGGCGAGCCCTTCGGCAGCACCTCGATCTATGCGCAGTACCGCGTGTTCCAGCTGGCCCGCGAACATGGCGTGACGGTCACGCTGGACGGGCAGGGCGCCGACGAACTGCTCGCCGGCTACAACGGCTATCCCGGCAAGCGCGTGCGCAGCCTGCTCGACGAACATCGCTATGGGCAGGCCTGGCGCTTCCTGCGTGGCTGGTCGCAGTGGCCGGGGCGCGAGCTCTCGCACGGCGTGAAGGCGAGCGTCGCCGAGGTCGTGGTCGAAGGTCCGCTGTACGAGCCGCTGCGCAAGTTGAACGGCGACCGGCAGCACGCACCCTGGCTCGACGCCGAGGCGCTGCGTGCGCAGGGCGTGTCGCTGCGCTACCCGCGCCAGCGCTCGCCCTGGCAGCAGCCGGGACGGCGCCTGGCCGGCGAGCTCGCGCTGTCGGCCACCCGCCGGGGCCTGCCTTCGCTGCTGCGCCACGGCGACCGCAACTCGATGCGTTTCTCGGTGGAAAGCCGGGTGCCCTTCCTCACCACGCAGCTCGCCGACTTCCTGCTCACGTTGCCCGAGGACTACCTGGTCTCCGACACCGGCGAGACCAAGCGCATCCTGCGCGCTGCGATGCGGGGCATCGTCCCCGACGAGGTGCTCGATCGCAAGGACAAGATCGGCTTTTCCACGCCCGAGTTCGCCTGGCTGCGCGAGATGGCGCCCACTGTGCGCGGCTGGCTCGCCGAGGACGTGGGGATTCCCTTCCTCAAGCGCGACGCCATGCTGGCGGAGTTCGATGCCGTGATGGCCGGCACGCATCCCTTCAGCTGGCAAGTGTGGCGCTGGATCAACTTCACGCGCTGGTACGCGCACCTGTTCGCGCGATGAAGCGGGCGCTGGTGCTCTCGTTCTCGCCGATCGCCAGCGACCCGCGCGTGATGCGCCAGGTGCAGGCGCTGCAGGGGCGCTATGCGCTGACGGTTGCCGGCTTCGGCGCGGCTCCGGCAGGCGAGCTGGAGTTCGTCGCGCTCGAGCCGGAAGCGCCCTCGCGCACCGGCAAGCTGGTCAAGGCTGCAACCCTGCTTGGCGGGCTCAACGAGTTCCACTACTGGCGCATGCCGCTCGTGCAGCGAACGCTCGCCGCCTTGCAGGGCCGTCGCTTCGACGTGGTGGTGACCAACGACATCATCGCCTTGCCCGTGGCGCTGAAGCTGGCGAACGGGACGCCGGTGCTGCTGGATGCGCACGAATACGCGCCGCGCGAGTTCGAGGACCTGTGGCGCTGGCGCGTGTTCCTGCAGCGCTTCTACACGCACTTGTGCCGGCGCTACCTGCCGCGCGTCGCGG
>DATAGN010000192.1:0-11819 GCA_036263715.1 Ramlibacter sp. | reverse complement strand
GTGCCCGAGCCGTCGATGCCCGCCACCATCGGCCAGCTGCGCACCACCGGCGACTTGTTGGTGATGGCCAGGCCATCCTTGTAGTTGAGCGTCGAATACTCGAGGGCAACGGTGACGTCGCCCTCCGGCAGGAAGGCGTCGTCCACCTCGCGCACGCCGGCGCGGAATTCGGGTTCCTTCTCGAGGACCAGGGCCTGGAACATCTTCTCTCCTCCTCTGGGATCACGCCACCTGCTGGCGGAGCACCTTCACGAGCTTGCTGCTCGTATTGCGCAGGCGCTGCGCCAGCAGTTGCGTGAGCTTCACCAGCAGCTTCGCGCCGATCTCGGGACGCGAACGAATCAGGCGGGCGACTGCGGCGCGGTCGAGCACCGCCGCTTCCACGTCACCCAGCGCCCAGCAGCTTGCGTAGCGCGGCTCGCCGTCGAACATCGACATCTCGCCCAGTACCGTGCCGGGGCGCAGCACCGCCAGCCGCGTATTGTCGCCGCGCTCCTCGCGATGCCCTTCGGGCGTGATGCGCTTGCCGACGTCGACGGTGCCGCTGAGCAGCAGCATCAGCCAGTCGCTGGCGTCGCCTTCGACGATCAGCATCTGCCCGGGCTTCGCACGCACGTGCAGCATCAGCGACCCGAGCACGTCGACTTCCTGCGGGCTGAACTCCTGCAGCAGGAAGCTGTGTTCCAGCAGGCCGGGCCATTGGGAGAGGCGCTCGCAAAAGCCCACCACCTCCAGGTCCGCGACCTGCATCTGCTCCTGCAGCGAGCCTTGCGCCATGGCCTTCAGCGCTGGCGCAGCCAGGCCGCGATGTCCTGCGCCGCGGCGTCCGTCGCCGCGGTCAGCGCACGCACGCCGCCGGGGGCATCGGCGCTGGGCGCCGGCCGCTCGACGGCAAAGCTGCGCTGCGCCACCACGCGGTCGCCGTTGGCCGTGCTTTCCAGCAGCGTGCAGCGCACGCGCACGACACCGCGGCTGGTCGCCGGCGAGTCGAACAGCTGGCTGAACTCCTCCAGCTCCACCCGCAGCATGGCCGGCGGCGTGCCGCCGCGGCGCGAGATCGCCGAACCGGCGGCCGGATCGAGCACCGGCCGCTCGCGTCCGAGCACGTCGCGCAGGCGTTGCATCAGCAGCTGCGCGGGAGGCGCGGTCCAGCGGGAGAAGGCATAGGGGCGCAGCTGGTGCGGATCCTCGTACCCCAGCCGATACAGCAGGGACGGGGTCTCCAGGATTCCGTTGACCTCGACATCCGGCAGGATCAGCGCGCCACGCTGCGTCGTCGCCGTTTCCACCGAGGGCACCGGTCCGAAGTCGTACATGACCTGGCGCACCGGCTTGTCCGGCAGCGCCTTGCAGCCGGCCAGCAGCACCAGGGCGGCCACGATTGCGAGCCGCTTCATCGTGCGGCTCCCGGCACCTGGAAGCCCGGTTCGCCGGGGCCGGGGCGCGGCGCGCCTTCGCCGTAGATCAGCATCTGCGGATTCTCGGTGAGTTCGTTGATGGCACGGGTGAGCGTGCGCACCGCGCGCGTGGTCTGCTCGGTCGCGCGGTTCACGCGCGGCAAGGTGGTGGCGGTGAACGCCTCCGCCGCATTGGCCAGGGCATCGGTTCCTTCGGAGACGCGGTCGAGCGGGCCGCCGGGGGCGTTCAGCCGCTGCGCGGTGCGGCCGAACTCGGTGGCGACGCCGCTGATCTGCGTGGCCGCGGTGCCGATCTGCTGCGCCGCACCTTGCGCACTGCGCAGCGTGACCGTCGCCTGCGCCAGGGCGGGGTCGAGCTGCCTGGTGATCGTCTGGTCCACCCTGCGGGTGAGCTGCTCGGTGCCGCTGGCCGCCCTGGAGATGTCCTCCAGGGCGGAGGCGATGCGTTTCTGGTTCTCGTCGCCCAGCAGCGTGTTGACGCGTTCGGTGACCTGCTGCACGCGGTCGAGGATGACCTCGCCCTTTTCCTCCAGGCGCTGCAGCAGCCCGGGGCGCAGCGGGATGCGCGGCGGCACTTCGTCGTTGGGCACCAGCCGCGGCGCGTTGCGCCCCTCGTCTTCCAGCTGGACGTACGCCACCCCGGTGACACCCTGGTAGGCGAGCGTGGCGAAGGTGTCGCGCGTCAGCGGCGCCTCGCGGTCGACTTCCAGGCGCACCAGCACGTTGCCGGTCGCCTTGGGATCGAAGCCGATCTCCTTGACCTTGCCGACGTCGATGCCCCGGTAGCGCACGGGGGCCTGCTCCTGCAGGCCGCTGACCGGCATGCGTGTGGAGATCTCGTAGGGATGGCGCGCGCCCGTGTTGTCGCGCGTCAGCCAGGCGGCCAGCCCCAGCACCAGCGCCGTGAGGAGCGCCACGAAGAGGCCGGCGGCCATGGCATGGGCCTTGTTTTCCATGTTTACCTTTTTACCCTTTCCTAGATGGCGAAGGGATACTCGCGCAGCAGTTCCATCGCCCGCTGGCCGCGCTCGCCCAGGAAGAAGTCCTCGATGAACGGGTGCCGGTAGGCGATCACGTCGCGCGGCTTGGCCGTGACGATCACGCGCTGTTCCGCCAGCACCGCGATGCGCGTGGACAGCTCGTACAGCGTATCGAGGTCGTGCGTGACCATGATGACCGTCAATTCGAGTTCCCGGTGCAGGGAGCGCAGCAGGCTCACGAAGGCGTCGGAGCTGTCCGGGTCCAGCCCGGCGGTGGGCTCGTCCAGCAGCAGCAGGGGCGGATCCATGATCAGGGCCCGGGCGAGCGCCGCGCGCTTGATCATGCCCCCGGACAGGTCCGAGGGCATCTTGTCGGCGTCGGTGGGCTTCAGCCCCACCATCTGCAGCTTCACCATCGCCGCTTCGTGGATGAGGGAGCTCGGGAGGGTCTTGAGCTCGCGCAGGGGAAACGCGATGTTTTCCAGCACGGTGAAGGCGGAGAACAGCGCGCCATGCTGGAACAGCATGCCCACGCGGCTGGAGGCGCCGTAGCGGGAAAGCGTCTGCACCGGCTGCCCCATGATGCGCACCTCGCCCGCTGCGGGCCGCTCGAGCCCGAGGATCTGTCGCAGCAGCACCGTCTTGCCGGAGCCGGAGCCGCCGACGATCGACAGCACTTCTCCGCGCTCCACGGTCAGGTCCAGGTCCTTGTGGACGACGACGCGTTGCCCAGGCATGTCGAAGGACGACTGCAGCTTGCGGATCTCCACCAGCGGACCGTGGTCAGGGACAGGAGTCAGGGCCGGTTCCGCCGTCATCACAGGCCCACGTGGCTGAAGAGAACCGCGAACAGCGCGTCCACCAGGATCACGACGGTTATCGCCGTGACGACGGAGGCGGTCGTGCCCTGCCCGAGACTTTCGGTGTTCGCCTTCACCCGCAGCCCGAAGTGGCAGCCGATGAGGGCGATCAGGATGCCGAACACCACCGACTTGGACATGCCGAGCACCAGGTTCGGCAGGCTCACCGCGGCGGGCAGGGCCTTGGCGAAGAAGATCGGGCTGATGCCCAGCGACAGGTCGGAAGCCACCATGCCGCCGACCAGGCCGGCCACGGTGGTCCAGGCGCTGATGAGGGGCATGGCGATGGCCAGGGCCATGGCGCGCGGCATCACCAGCCGGTAGGTGTGGGAGATCCCCATCACCCGCATCGCGTCGAGTTCGTCGGTCACGCGCATCACGCCGATCTGCGCGGTGATGGCCGAGCCGGAGCGCCCGGCGATCAGGATCGCCGCCAGCATGGGCCCGAGCTCCCGGATCAGCGCCACCCCCAGGATGTCGACGATGTACGCGTCGGCGCCGAACTGGCGCAGCTGCTGCGCGGTGAGGTAGGCGAGCACGACGCCGATCAGCCCGCCGACCAGCGCCGTGATCGGCAACGCGGTCGCCCCGATGCGGTACAGGTGGCCGGAAAAATCGCGCCACGGACCGTGATGCGGCGCGCGTATCAGTTCGCGCAGGTCCAGCGTGAGCTGGCCGATCAGGACCAGGAAGCCTTGCAGGTGGTTCAGCGCGCCGAGAATGAGGCCGCCGAAGGCGAGCCAGGCCGCCGTGAAGCCGCCGCGCTGCCGCCTGGGACGCTCGCGCGTGAACTTCGCCACCCGCTCCAGGATGGCGCGCTGTGCCGGCAGCACCTCCAGCTGCTCGGGCCAGCGGCGGCCCCATTGCTCCCACAGCAGCTGCGCACCCAGGTGGTCCAGCTGCTGCGCGTCGCGCAGGTCCCAGGCCCGGCGTCCGGCGTCGCGGGGCATCAGCCGCAGGATCTCCCGGTAGACACCGGTACGGCCGAACTGCGCGGCCGTCCATTCCCCGAGCAAACGCACGGCCCCGCCCTGCGGCGCAGGCGCTTGTTCGAAGCGGGGCGTGGCGTCGGTCATTGCGGCAAAGCGGGGGCGCCCATCGTAACGGCAGAGCCTGCCGCTGTCGTGTAGGAGAACGGGCCGGGCGCGGAAAGCGGGGGAATCCCGCGGCTTGCCATGCCCGTGCCGGATGCCCGGGGAGCTTGCGCCAACCCTCTGCGGGGGCCCCTGCGCCTTGTCGTAGACTGCCCGTTCTCTCCGAGGAAGTCCGCATGAACGCACCCGACAAATCCCGCACCGGCCCCGCGCTGGCCTCGATCGAACACTGGATCCACGGCAAGCTCGTCCCCGGCCAGAGCGGCCGCCGCGCCGAAGTCTTCAACCCGGCCACCGGCCAGGTGACCGGCCAGGTCGCGCTGGCCAGCAACGCCGAAGTGGCGCAAGCCGTCGCTTCCGCGCAGGCCGCCTTCCCGGCCTGGGCCGACACGCCGCCGATCCGGCGCGCGCGCGTGATGTTCAAGTTCCTGGAACTGCTGAACAAGCACCGCGACGAACTCGCGCACATGATCACCGCCGAACACGGCAAGGTGTTCACCGACGCGCAGGGCGAAGTGACGCGCGGCATCGACATCGTCGAATTCGCCTGCGGCATCCCGCAGCTGCTCAAGGGCGACTACACCGACCAGGTCTCCACGGGCATCGACAACTGGACGATGCGCCAGCCCCTGGGCGTGGTGGCGGGCATCACGCCCTTCAACTTCCCCGTGATGGTGCCGATGTGGATGTACCCGGTGGCGATCGCCGCAGGCAACAGCTTCATCCTCAAGCCCAGCCCGCTGGACCCGACGCCGTCGATCCGCATGGCCGAACTGCTGAAGGAAGCGGGCCTGCCCGATGGCGTGTTCAACGTGGTGCAGGGCGACAAGGACGCGGTCGACGCGCTGCTGGAGCACCCCGACGTGAAGGCGATCTCCTTCGTCGGCTCCACGCCCATCGCGCAGAAGATCTACGAGACCGGCGCGCGGCACGGCAAGCGCGTGCAGGCGCTGGGCGGCGCGAAGAACCACATGGTGGTCATGCCCGATGCCGACATGGACCAGGCCGTCGATGCGCTCATCGGCTCGGCCTTCGGTTCCGCCGGCGAGCGCTGCATGGCGATCTCGGTGGGCATCCTGGTGGGCGAGGCGGCCGACAAGATCATGGACACGCTGGCCGAGCGCACGCAGTCGCTGAAGGTGAAGAACGGCGTGGAACTCGATGCGGAGATGGGCCCGATCGTGAGCGCGGTGGCGCACCAGCGCATCACCGGCTACATCGCGCACGGCGAAACGGAAGGCGCGAAGCTGGTCGTGGACGGCCGCAAGTTCCAGGGCGCCACCGCCGGCAGTGGCTGCGACAAGGGCTTCTGGATCGGCGGCACGCTGTTCGACAACGTGACGCCGGACATGAAGATCTACAAGGAAGAGATCTTCGGCCCCGTGCTCGGTTGCATCCGTGCCAAGGACCTGAAGGAGGCGGTGGACCTGGTCAACGCGCACGATTACGGCAACGGCGTGTCGCTGTTCACGCGCGACGGCAACACCGCGCGCGAGTTCTCGCGCCGCGTGCAGGTGGGCATGGTGGGCGTGAACGTGCCGATCCCGGTGCCGATGGCGTGGCATGGCTTCGGCGGCTGGAAGAAGAGCCTGTTCGGCGACATGCATGCCTACGGTGAAGAGGGCGTGCGCTTCTACACGAAGCAGAAGTCCATCATGCAGCGCTGGCCCGAAAGCATCGGCAAGGGCGCCGAGTTCGTGATGCCTACGGCGAAGTAATCTTCAGAAAAGCCAACAACCGGACGCAGAGGACGCAGAGGACGCGGAGGAACCGCAGAGGACGCAGAAAAAACCTTCATTGGTTTTCCTTTTGCGACCTCTGCGTAACCTCTGCGTCCTCTGCGTCCGGTTGTTGGTATTTGGATAGAGGAGAGGCAGGACCTTGAGCGACACCACGTTCGACTACGTGATCATCGGCGCGGGCACGGCGGGGTGCCTGCTCGCCAACCGGCTCACGCAGGACAAGAGCAAGCGCGTGCTCCTCATCGAGGCGGGGCGCAGGGACGACTACCACTGGATCCACATCCCGGTCGGCTACCTCTATTGCATCGGCAACGCCCGCACCGACTGGCTTTACTACACCGAGGAAGACGCCGGCCTCAACGGCCGCAAGCTGCGCTACCCGCGCGGCAAGACGCTCGGCGGCTGCTCCAGCATCAACGGCATGATCTACATGCGCGGCCAGGCGCGCGACTACGACGGCTGGGCGCGGCACGTGGGCGACGACGCCTGGACCTGGGAGAACTGCCTGCCGTACTTCAAGAAGCACGAGGACTACTACAAGGGCGCCGACGAGGTCCACGGCGTCGGCGGCGAGTGGCGCGTGGAAAAGCAGCGCCTGCGCTGGGACGTGCTCGATGCCTTCGCGAAGGCAGCGCAGGAAGCCGGCATCCCGCACAGCGAGGACTTCAACCGCGGCAGCAACGAGGGCGTGGGCTACTTCCAGGTGAACCAGAAGAACGGCTGGCGCTGGAACACCGCCAAGGCCTTCCTGCGGCCCACCTGCTATGGCCGCCCCAACTTCGAACTGTGGACCGGTGCGCACGTGTCGCGCCTGCTGGTGGAAACGCAGGCCGACGGCAGCAAGCGCTGCACCGGCGTGGAGGTCTGGACCGGCACCGAGATGGTGAAGGTGCAGGCCACCGGTGAAGTGCTGCTGTGCGCGGGCAGCGTCGGCTCGCCGCAGATCCTGCAGCTCTCCGGCATCGGCCCGGCTTCGCTGCTGCAGGCGCACGGCATCCCGGTGGTGCAGGACCTGCCGGGCGTCGGCGAGAACCTGCAGGACCACCTGCAGATCCGCGCCGTGTTCAAGGTCGACGGCGTGACGACGCTCAACACGCTGGCCAACAGCTGGTGGGGGAAGCTGAAGATCGGCATGGAGTACGCCATCAAGCGCAGCGGCCCCATGAGCATGGCGCCCTCGCAGCTCGGTGCGTTCACGCGCAGCGCGCCGGACCAGCCGCACCCGAACATCGAATACCACGTGCAGCCCCTGAGCCTGGATGCCTTCGGCGAGCCGCTGCACGACTTCAACGCGTTCACCGCCAGCGTGTGCAACCTCAACCCGACGAGCCGCGGCTGGGTGCGCATCCGCAGCAACAAGTTCGAGGACGCGCCGGCGATCGCGACCAACTACCTGAGCACGCCTGAGGACCGGCAGGTCGCCGCGGACTCGCTGCGCGTCACGCGCCGCATCGCCGCGCAGCCGGCCCTGGCGCCCTACAAGCCGCAGGAGTGGCGGCCGGGCCCGCAGTACCAGAGCGACGAGGACCTGGCCCGCCTGGCCGGCGACATCGCCACGACGATCTTCCATCCGGTGGGCACCACGCAGATGGGTCCGGACGGCGACCCACGCGCCGTGCTCGACGCGCGCATGCGCGTGCGCGGCATCGCGGGGCTGCGCGTGGTGGACGGCGGGGCCATGCCCACGATCACCAGCGGCAACACGAATTCGCCGATCCTGATGATGGCGGAGAAGGCTGCGGAGTGGCTCGTGCAGGACGCGCGCGGCTGAAGCACAGCAGGGCACCGTGCGGGGGCGGCCTTTGCACGGACGCACCCAAGGCCGAGCCGGGTAAGTCCGTATGCACTGCGGTTGTGCAGCCGGTTACATTCCATGCACTCGCGTCGTGCCCCCGGGCACCGATGGAACGAGGGGCCGAGGAGACAAGCTCGCCTAAGAACTCATACACAGCTGCCCGGCACTGCACAAAGCAGGCCGAAGCAACCTGACAAGCGCCGCTGATGCGGCGCTTTTTCTTTGTGCGCCCGCCGCCCGCTGAGCCATCCGGTGCGGATGCGACAATCCGCGCCGATGGAAATCCAGTTGGTGTTGGTCGCGCTGGCCTCGGCGCTGGCCGGGTTCGTCGATGCGATCGTGGGCGGCGGCGGCCTGATCCTCGTGCCGGCGCTGTTCGCGGTGTTCCCCACCACCCACCCGGCCACCCTGTTCGGCATCAACAAGAGCGCGTCCGTCTGGGGCACCGCGATCGCGGCCACCCAGTACGCGCGGCGAGTCGACATGCATTGGGCGAGCCTGCTGCCGGCCGCCGCGGCGGGCTTCATCGGCGGATTCACGGGCGCCTGGGCCGTGACCGTGATCTCGCCCGAGTTCCTGCGCAAGCTGCTGCCTTTCGTGCTGCTGGGCGTGCTGCTCTACACGCTCGCGCGCAAGGACATGGGCACCGACCATGCGCCGTCGCTCGCAGGGCGCACGCGGGTAGTGGTGTCCTGCGTCATCGGCGCGCTGCTCGGCTTCTACGACGGCTTCTTCGGTCCGGGCACCGGCAGCTTCTTCGTCTTCCTCTTCGTGCGGGTGCTGGGCTACGACTTCCTCAACGCATCGGCGGCCGCCAAACTGCTGAACACCGCCACCAACCTGGCCGCGCTGATCCTCTTCGCCCTGAAGGGCCACGTGTGGTGGCACTACGCCCTGGCGCTGGCGATCGCCAACGTGATGGGCAGCCTGCTGGGCACGCACCTCGCGCTCAAGCACGGCGCGTCCTTCGTGCGCGTGGTATTCATCTTCGTGGTGAGCGCCCTGATCCTGAAGACCGGTTACGACGCCTTCCTGCGCTGACCGCACGTGCCCATAATCGCGCCATGGACGACATCGTTCGCCAGGCGATGGCCAAGTGGCCGAACGTGCCGCATTGCTTCGGCTGGCTCGGCCTGGACGACCGCGGCAACTGGTACATGCGCGACGACCGCGTGCAGGCCACCGGGCCCTTCCCCCAGGCCAAGGGCTCGCTGCTGCGGCACGAGAAGCTGGTGGACTTCATCCATCGCAACTACGACCACGACGCGCAGGGGCAGTGGTACTTCCAGAACGGTCCGCAGCGCGTCTACGTGGAGCTGCAAAGCACGCCTTTCGTCTGGCGGGTCGCCGGCGATGCGAGCGTCACCAGCCACACCGGGTTGCCGGCGCAGGTGTCGGCCTGCTTCACCGACGAAGCGGGGCGCGTGTACCTCGAGACGGACCTCGGCTTCGGGCTCGTGCACACGCTCGACATCGTGCAGGCATCCGACGTGATCGAGGCCGGCCGCTGGCAGCCGCAGGAACTGCACTCGGACCAACTGCCCGCCCGCTTCGGCTACGTCACCAGTCCGGCGGCGCTGCGCGCACCATGAAAAAAGCCGGCGCGCAGCCGGCTTTTTTCTTCGAGCAAAACGCGCTTACTTCGACGCGTTGACCATGTAGGTCACTGCTGCCTGGATGTCCACGTCCGGGGCGGGGCTGCCGCCCTTGGGCGGCATCGCGCCCTTGCCCTTGAGAGCGCTGGTCATCAGCGTGGGCATGCCCTGCGCGATGCGCGGCGCCCAGGCGGCCTTGTCGCCGACCTTCGGCGCACCGGCGACCCCGGCAGCGTGGCAAGCCAGGCAGGCCTGCTTGTAGACGGCCTCCCCGTTGCCCGAGCCGGCGGCGACCGTTTGCGTTGCCGCAGCAGGCGCGGCCGCAGCGACGGGTGCGGGTGCGGCCGCAGGAGCAGCAGCGGCGGCGGCAGCAGCGGCCGGAGCGGCTGCCGCCGCGGCGGTCGCAGCAGCAGTCCCGGCAGCGGGAGCAGCACCGGGAGCAGCCGCAGTGGCCGTCGGCGCCGCGGGAGCGGCGGGCTCCGCGAACTTCGCACCACCGGAGTTGGCGAGGTAAGCGACCGCGCGGGCCACTTCGACGTCGCTGAAATCACCGCCGGCTTGCGGCGGCATCGCGCCCTTGCCCTTGATGGCCGAGGCGACCAGCGCTTCGAAGCCGTTCTTGATCCGGTTGGCCCACAGGCCCGCATCACCGAACTTCGGCGCGCCGGCGGCGCCGGCATCGTGGCACGCGCTGCACTGCGCCTTGTAGACCGTCTCGCCGTTGGCCAGCGGGCGGTTCGCATCGCGGATCTCGACGACGCCGACCTTGCGCAGGCGCTCGTTGACGCCACGCTCGAGGTCCTGCGCCGAGAGGCCGCCGAGCACGTACTTCTCGACTTCGTTGCTGCCGGCGGGCTTGTTGTCGCTGGCCACGTAGGCCACGAGCGCGATGATCACGAACACGGGGATCAGGAAGGAGAAGAGCACCGCCACCAGCAGCTGCTTCGGAGTCTTGATCGGGCCGGTGTGGGCGTCTTCCAGGGTGTCGCTCATGGCGTCCTCAATGCGATTCGAGTTTTCAGGATCAACCGACGATTATAGCCAGCGCCCCCTGCACGCCCTGCCGCTGCCGCAGTGCCGGGCAGGCGCGCTGCGCTTGGGCGATAATGCCCCACGCACCAGATGCGGCTGTAGCTCAGTGGATAGAGTATTGGCCTCCGAAGCCAAGGGTCGTGGGTTCGATCCCCGCCAGCCGCACCATCCTTGCCGTGCCTGCGTCACGAGCGTCCCGTCCTACTACTGCTCACCTCCTCGTCCGATGCCGCGCCCGGCAAGCGCCTGCGCCTAATGGGCGGCGCGCCATTCCGTGCGCTCGAACTCCAGGAGACAACCCATGATGCAGCTGACCCTTTCCCGCGCCTTCGTGCTCGCCACCGTCCTTGCCGCCGGCGCCGCCTACGCGCAGAAGGCCGCCGAGACCAGCAACACCCCGCAGCGCGCCGGCGAAGCCAGCACGATGACCGGCGGCGCACCGAACAAGCAGACGTCGAACGCCACCGACGCCTCCGGAGCGCCCATGGCCAAGGCGAAGAAGGCCAAGTCCAGCAAATCCGCCAAGGCCAGCGCGAGCGAGACGAGCAACACCCCGCAGCGCGCCGGCGAAGCCAGCACGATGACCGGCGGCGCGCCGAACAAGAAGACGACCAACTAATTCGACGCGTGGGGCATCGCGCCCCCGCGTCGCCAGTCGTCGCTCAAGCGTCCCGCTTGGGGATCTCCAGCCCGCGTTGCACCGCGGGCCGGGCGACGAACGCGTCCAGCACCCGCTGCACTTCGCGGAACTCGGAGAAGCCGACCAGCTCGCCGGCGCCGTAGAAGCCCACGAGGTTGCGCACCCACGGGAAGATGGCGATGTCGGCGATGCCGTAGTCGCTGCCCAGCATCCACGCGCGGCCCTGCAGGTGCTTGTCCAACACCCCGAGCAGGCGCTTCGACTCGGCCACGTAGCGATCGCGCGGACGCTTGTCCTCGTACTCCTTGCCGGCGAACTTGTGGAAGAAGCCGAGCTGGCCGAACATGGGCCCGATCCCGCCCATCTGGAACATCACCCACTGCAGCGCCTGGTAGCGACCCGCTGCGTCCTGCGGAATGAACCTGCCCGTCTTCTCCGCCAGGTACACCAGGATCGCGCCGGATTCGAACAGCGCCAGCGGCTCCCCGCCCGGCCCCTGCGGATCGATGATCGCGGGAATCTTGTTGTTCGGATTGAGCGAGATGAATTCCGGCGACAGCTGGTCGTTGCTGGCGAAATCCACCTTGTGCGCCTCGTAGGGCAGCCCCGTCTCCTCCAGCAGGATCGAGACTTTGACGCCGTTCGGCGTGGGCAGTGAATACA
>DATAGN010000191.1:0-6900 GCA_036263715.1 Ramlibacter sp. | reverse complement strand
AGCCGAAGCCAAGCTGTGGCTCGACGACCATCCATCGGGCTGGGACGTCGCCGTGGTCGACCTGGTGCTGGACCAGGGCGCCGGCATGGAGGTCATCCGGCGCTGCAAGGCCGACCCGGGTGGCGGCAAGGTCGTTGTCTTCAGCAGCTACGCCACACCCGGCGTCACGCAGCACTGCCTGGAACTCGGCGCCGACGCGGTGTTCGACAAAAGCCAGACTTCCGCGTTCATTGCTTGGTTCGACGAGCTGGTGGGCCGCGAGAACTCGGGTCCGTGACACGCAGCCCGTGGTGTGTCGGAATGTTCGTACATGAATCTCGGCAGTGGCCGACAGCAATCGGTCGCGTGCGACCTAGCATTCGCGCATGACTACAAGTGGATCTGGCAGCGGACCAGATGATCTCGAGACGGGCTCGTGGGCGCAGGAGTCGCTGCCCCTGTCCGTGCGCAAGGAACTGCTGGAACGCGAACTGGCGAAACTGGGCGTCCGCAAGCGCGGCGCTTCCGGCGCGCACACGCAACACGGTGGCAGCGCGCAGCAACAACAGCAGCCGCAAGACAGCGCGCATCCGGAAGCCGGTTCCGGCAGCGAGGGGAAACCGTCGGAGTAGCTGCGGGGCCGCTCCTTACAATCGCCCCGGTCCCAGCAACACCGGAGCACCCTTGCAGCAACCCCGCGCCATCGTCCTGAAGGGCAAGCCCCTGGCCGCCGGCCGCCTGCCCGCCGTGTGCGCCCCTCTCGTGGCGCGCACGCTAGACGCATTGCGGGAGGAGACGGCAGCGGTGGCCGCCAAGCAGCCCGACCTGCTGGAGTGGCGCATCGATTTCTTCACGGCGATCGCCGATACGCAGCAGGTCCTGGCGGCCGCGCGTGTGGTGCGCGAGGCCGCGCGCGGCATCCCGATCCTGCTGACGCGACGCGCCGCGCGCGAAGGCGGGCAGGCGATCACTATCGGTGAAGTGCAGGTGCTGGGCCTGTACGACGCGATCGCCGCCACCGGCAGCGTCGACCTGCTCGATTACGAGATGGAGAACTCGCCGCCCGACGTGGCGCGGGCGCGCGAGATCGCCAGGCGGCATGGCCTGCCGCTGGTGCTGTCCTTCCACGACTTCCAAAAGACGCCGCCGGCGGCCGAACTGCTGGAGCGCTTCGTGCGTGCGCAGGCGCTGGGCGGCGACATCGGCAAGGTGGCGGTGATGCCGCAATCGCTGCAGGACGTCCATGCGCTGCTCGGGGCGACCCTGCGCGCGAGCGAGTCGCTGGGCATTCCGGTGATCGGCATGGCGATGGGCGGGCTCGGGGCGGTCAGCCGCCTGTGCGGCGGCATGTTCGGCTCGGCTCTCACCTTCGCCGTGGCTTCGGCGCCTTCGGCCCCTGGGCAGGTGCCCATCGAGGACGTGCGCGCCACGCTGCAGGTGCTGCAGCGCGCTACTTCAGGCTGAAGAACTCCGCCAGCGCCTGCCGGTACTGGGCCTGGCCCACCGACATGGTGCTGAAGTGCGAGCCGCCTTCCACCAGCAGGAAGTGCTTGCGGCCGGTGGCGGCGTCGTAGAGGCGGCGACCGAGTTCGCTGTTGATCAGCGAGTCGTTGGCGCCGTGCACCACCAGCAACGGGGACTGCACCTTGGTCACCTTCCTGATCGAGTCGAAGCGCTGCGTGATCAGCGGCCCGATCGGCAGCCAGCCCCACTTCATCGAACCGGCCACATCCGGGATGGAGGTGAAGGTGCCTTCGACGATCACGCCCTGTTCGTCCTCGACGCGCGAAGCGAGGTCGATGGCGATCGCGCCACCGAGCGAATGGCCGAAGACATAGCGGCCGCGCTGCGGGTACTGCTTGCCCAGCCACTCCCAGGCCTTCTGCGCATCCTCGTAAGCCATCTCCTCGGACGGCAATTCGCGCGTGGACTTGCCGAAGCCCCGGTAGTCAATCGCCAGCACGGAAAAACCCAGTTCCTGCATGCGACGGATGCGCGGGGCGGAACCGGCGACGTTCCACTTGGCGCCGTGCAGGTACAGCAGCACGGGACCCGTCTCCGGGTTCTTGTCCGCGGGCAGCCACAGGCCGTGCACCCGCGCGTCCTTGCCGGTGACCGTGGAGGTGAAGGGGATCCAGACGTCCTGCATGCCTTCGGCCAGGCTGGCGCTGCCGCCCCAGGCGCGGTCGCCGGGCTGGAAGATCCATTCGCGCTGGCGCTCGTCCAGGGTGGAGCAACCCACGGACGACAGGGAGACGGTGGCGGCCGCGAGGGCGGCGTACAGCAGGCGGCGCTTCATGACAGGAGGCTGATTCTGCCGGATGGCGGAAGTTCAGCCGTTGTCCGGGGGTTTACCTGCCGCGCAGGAACAGGCCGTCCAGCTCGCGCAAGGAGAGCTGCCGCCAGGTGGGTCGCCCGTGGTTGCACTGGTCGGAGCGCTCGGTCTCCTCCATCTGGCGCAGCAGGGCGTTCATCTCCTCCAGCGTCAGCCTGCGGTTGGCGCGCACGGCGCCGTGGCAGGCCATGGTGGCCAGCAGCTCGTTGCGCGCACGCTCGACCACGCTGCTGGCGTCGTGCTGCGCCAGTTCGGCCAGCACGCTGCGGGCGAGTTCGACGGCGTCGCCCTGCGCCAGCGTGGTCGGCACGGCGCGCACGGCCAGCGTCTTCGGTGTGAAGGGGGTGATCTGCAGGCCGAGCTGCTCCAGCGTGGCCTGGTTCGCTTCCGCCGTGGCCACTTCCGCCGGCGTGGCGGGGAAGGTGGCGGGAATCAGCAGCGGCTGGCTGCGGATGGCCTGTGCGTCCATCTGCGTCTTCAGCCGCTCGTAGACGATGCGCTCGTGCGCCGCGTGCATGTCGACGATGACGAGGCCGTGGGCGTTCTCGGCGAGGATGTAGATGCCCTGGAGCTGGGCGATGGCTTTGCCGAGGGGCCAGTTGTCTTCCGTGGCACTCGTAGGTTGGGTTGCCGCAGGCACCCCAACAGGTTGTTCCGCCGCGGCGGGTGTCGGGGTGCCTTCGGCAACCCGACCTACGGGGGACCAGAGATCCGCCAGTCGCTCCTGCGCAAACGGAATCCCCGGCTGCTTCCACGCCGGGGCGAAAGCCATCGGCTGCGCCTGGAACTGCTGCACCGGCAAGGCGGCCTGCGCGGGCACGAGCGCGGAGCGGGGCGCCGAAAGCGCTGCCTCCATGGCGCGCCGCACGGCCTGGTGCACCTCGCGGCTGTCGCGAAAGCGAACCTCGATCTTGGTGGGGTGCACGTTGACGTCCACGCGGGCCGGATCGATCTCCACGTACAACGCGTAGACGGGTTGCCTGTGCCCGTGCAGCAGGTCCTCGTAGGCGCTGCGGGCCGCATGGGTGATCACCTTGTCGCGCACGAAGCGGCCATTGACATAGGCGAACTGCCAGTCGGCGCGCGAGCGGGCGGCATCCGGGATGCCGGCGCGGCCGGTCACGCGCAGCGGACCCACGTGGGTGTCGATGGCGACGCTGTCGCCCACGAAGTCCTCGCCCAGCACGTCGCCCAGGCGCTGTTCGCGGCTGCCGGCGCGCCACTGCTCGACCAGCTTGCCTTCGTGCCAGACGGTGAAGCCGACGTCGGGCCGCGCCAGAGCATGACGCTTGACCGCCTCCAGGCAGTGCGCCATCTCGGTGGCATCGGTCTTGAGGAACTTGCGCCGCGCCGGCGTGCTGAAGAAAAGCTCCTTGACTTCGACGGTCGTGCCGATGGCGCGGGCAGCGGGCCGCAGTTCGCCAGTGGAGGCATCGAGCAGGAAGGCGCTGGGCTGGCCCGCGGTGCGCGACAGCAGGTGCAGTTCGGAAACGGAGGCAATGGCGGCCAGCGCCTCGCCGCGAAAACCCATCGTCCCGACCTGTTCCAGGTCCGCCAGCGAGCCGATCTTGCTGGTCGCGTGGCGCTTCAGCGCCAGCGGCAGCTGCTCGCGCTCGATGCCGCAGCCGTCGTCTTCCACCGAGATCAGGCGCACCCCGCCGGCCAGCAGGCGGACGGTGACCTGCGTCGCGCCGGCGTCCAGGGCGTTGTCGACCAGCTCCCGCACGACGGAGGCGGGCCGCTCCACCACCTCGCCCGCGGCGATCTGGCTGACCAGTTCGTCCGGGAGCTCCCGGATAGGTCGGCGCGGGGCAGGGGACAGCACGGCACTCATCTCATCGATTGTAGGCAGGGATAATCGCCACCCCATGGACGTCCTCATGCTCCTCGTCGACTTCATCCTGCACGTCGACCGTTACCTCGAGAACTTCGTGACGAATTACGGCGCGTGGGTCTATGCGCTGTTGTTTCTGGTCATCTTCGTGGAAACGGGCGTGGTCGTCATGCCTTTCCTGCCGGGGGACTCCCTTCTGTTCGTGGTAGGCGCGCTGTGCGGCGTCGGCCTCATGAGTTATCCGCTCGCGATCGCCTTGCTGTGGGCTGCGGCGGTGATCGGCGACCAGTGCAACTACACGATCGGCCGCTACATCGGCCCCCGCGTGTTCCAGTGGGAGCAATCGCGCTTCTTCAACCGCGAGGCTTTTGACAAGGCGCACGCCTTCTACGAGAAGTACGGCGGCATCACGATCATCCTGGCGCGCTTCTTCCCTTTCATGCGCACCTTCGTGCCCTTCGTGGCCGGCGTGGCGCAGATGACGCGGGTGAAGTTCAGCGCGTATAACGTGATCGGCGGCGGCATCTGGGTGGTGGGGCTGGTGACGGCCGGCTTCTTCCTGGGCAGCATCCCCTGGGTGAAGCAGAACCTGGACAAGATCATCTGGGCCATGATCCTGATCCCAGGTGCCATCGTGCTGGTGGGCGCCTGGCAGGCGAAGCGCAGCCCGAAGGTCGCTTCGTAGCCTGGGCTGCGGCTTGGCCCCTGCGTAGGTTGGGCTGCGGCGCAGCCGCATCCCAACACGCGCAGCGCTCTCCTACACCCCGCTTCCTTCCCGGGGGCTAGATTGGTTTCCTTCCAGGAGACCCCCCATGCCCGACCAGAACAAGCCCGACGTCACCAACAACCCGCCCGGCGAGCGCAGCCAGGCCAGCAACGACGAGCAGGGCGGGAAGCTCGGCCCCGGCGAGCCGTCCCCCGGCCTGAAGGACAAGGACGCCGAAACCAGCGACAGCTACGGCGATACGCGCGAGTCGGGAGACCCGGCGAGCCGCTAGGCCGCGTACCGCCGCTTCACTTCGGCGACGGAGTGGGCGACGAGCTGCGCGAGGGCGTCCTGGTCCAGGTCGGCCAGTTGCCGGAAGTACAGGCAAGACTTGCCGATGCGGTGCTTGCCCAGGCGGGCCAGCAGGGCCTGCTGTTCTTCGAGTTCGCAGGACAGGTACAGCACCAGTTCGCGCCCGCGGACGGCGAACCCCACCAGCGCCGCCTCGCCACTGCGCCCGCTTTCGTAGGTGTAGCGGTAGGAGCCGAAGCCGACGATGCTGGGGCCCCACATCCTGGCGGGTTCCTGCGTCACCGCCGCGAGCAGCGCCATCAGCGCGCGGCAATCCTCCTGCTGCTGCCCCTTGGCTTTGGTCGAGAGGTAGTTCTCGACGCTCGCTTCGGTGGCTTGCGTCTTGTTTGGCGGCATGGCTGCATGGCTCCTAGCGAGGCCGGTACCGCATCGCGACTGCGCCGGAACCGTATTCCAGGCGGTTCACCAGCTCCAGGTCGACGTGCTTGGCCAGCCCCGCGAACAGCGTCGGCCCGTGGCCAGCGATTCGCGGGTGCACCACGAACTCGTACTCGTCGATGAGGCCCAGCTCCGCCAGCGCCAGCGGCAGCTTCACGCCGCCGGTGAACAGCCCATTGCCGGGTCGCTCTTTCAGCTGTCGAACCGCCTGCTCCAGGTCACCGCGCAGGAGCTGCGCGTTCCAGTCGACCTGCTGCAGCGTGCCGGACACGACGTACTTCTTCTTCGCATCGATGGTGCGGGCGAAAGGCTCCATCCAGGCGGGCATCCAGTCGGGCCGCACGCCTGTTTGCGCGGGCGCCCGCCAGGCGGATTCCATCATCTCGTAGGTGGTTCGGCCGAAGAGGAGGGCATCGCCGCGGGCGATGTTCTCGGCCGCGCGACGATGCAGTTCTTCGTCCGGGACCATCGCGTTGTGGTCGCAGCATCCGTCCAGCGTGACGTTGATCGAGTAGCGCAGGGGCTGCATGGCGTTCCTCTCAATTGGCAGGCTGCTGGAAGGTGATGAGATTGCCGTCGGGATCCAGTACCGAAAACTCGGCGACACCCCAGGGCTTCCCCTCGAGCGTGCCGTTCGGATGGATGATGCCAAGTTCGGAACAGGCCTCGAACATCGTTTCGATGCCTTGCACGGCGATGCGGCACCCCGTCTCCCTGGGAATGCGCGCGTCCGTGCACAGCCAGAAGTGGATCTGCACGCCGTCGCGCTCGATCATTCCGTAGTCGGGATAGGAGCCCCTGCGCCGGAAGCCGAGCTTCTCGAAGAACGCCAGGCTGCGCTCGATGTCCAGCGACGCGAGCTTCGGGATGGCGGAGACCAGCCTGGCCGGCGCTGCTGCGCGTGCGTCGGTGCCTGCCTTTCGCCGGGCCTGGAGCGAGGCGGTCTTGCGCCAGGTCTGGCCTGCGTCGAAGCTCGCGGAGCTCTCCCAGGAAAAGGACTCCGGCGCGATGTCGAAGAAGCGGATCCGGGTGTGCACGCGCTGGCCATCGGGCAGGGTGGCGAGCGCATGGAGAAGCATCCCGTCGTCCGTCGCGACCCCGTGCCACTGTGCCGGTATCGAGGGCTGGAGCGCCTGCAGTCCCGCCATCTCCCAGCGCTTCGTTGCCTCGGAGTACGTCCGCAGGGTGACGAACGAGGAGATGGCATCGCCGTTCGGGGCCAGTGCCTGGAAGTCGTCCATCACCATGCGACCGCCATTCAGGGACTGCGCGCTCCACGAGGCCTTGTACGTCAAC
>DATAGN010000190.1:0-5949 GCA_036263715.1 Ramlibacter sp. | reverse complement strand
CAGCGTGTCGTCCTTGCCGGAGGAAAACAGCACGTCGACGCCGCCGTCGCCGACGATGACGTTCGTTCCCGTGCCACCTGACACGTGGTCAGCGTCCTCGCCCCCGTACACGGTGTCGTTGCCGCTGTCGCCGATGAGGATGTCCGCGCCGCCGCCGCCCACCAGCACGTCGTTGCCCGCCCAGCCGTGCAGGTAGTCGCTGCCACCGAGGCCGTACACCGTGTCGTTCCAGACGGCGGTGTAGATCTCGTTGGGCCCGTCGTTGCCGAGCACGAAGGCCGGCCCCGTGTTGCTGTAGAACTGCGAGCCGCGGCCGTCCGCAAGCTGCAGTGCGATGCTGCCGTCCGCCTCGCGCGTGAGGACCACCACGCGGCCATCGCTGGTCATGCCGGCATCGAGCACGGTGAAGGCGCCGGGGCCGGTCGCGGTGCGCACCACCCCGTCGTCGGCCAGGCTCGCGTGGAAGTTGCCGATGACGAGCCGCTGCTGGTTGGCTGCAGCGTCGAACACGGTGCGCGCCACCGGGTCGCCGCCGGGGCCTTGTGCGTTGTCGGGCGCCAGCCGCAAGTCCTCGGGAAGGCCCGCGGGGCCGCGCGAGACTTCCAGCACCGGGCTGTTGATGCCGAAGCTGAAGCGGCCGACCACGTGGCGGTCGGCGAGCCCGTCGCCGTCCGTCCAGGCGACGGTGTAGCTGCTGAAGCCATGGCCTGCCATGTCGACCAGGCCGCGCAACCCGGTACCCTGCGTCGCGAGCGTGAAGGCCTGTCCCTGCTCCTGCGTTCCGCTGGTGCTAAACGCCGCCACCCGGATGGCGTCGATGCCGGGCAGGCCGTCGGTGTCGCTGGACCAGGCCAGCGCGAAGCCGTAGTCCGACTGGTACAGCGGCCCGGGCGAGCCCATGAACATTCCGCCCCGGCTGGCAATCTGCACCTGGGTCTGCTCCCCTGCGGGCTCGCCCACCTGCAGCTCCGCACTCGTGCGGCCGCCGGCACCGCTGAAGACTTGCGCGTGCACGTCCGCGTCGGCGCCGCTGCGGTCGACCCAGGCAACCGCGAAGCCGGTCCCGGTGGGGGCCACCACCGCGTCGGTCTGGTCGCCGGCCGTCGTGGTGTTCACCAGCAGTTCGGTGCCGAGCCGCTGGCCCGAGGCATCGAAGCGCTGGGCGCGCAAGGCGTTGCCGGAGGTATCGCCGCCGGTGGCGCTGAGGTCTTCCCACACCACCACGAAGTTGTTGTCGCCATACGGGGAAACCTGCGGCTTGCGCTGGTCGCCGGCGGTGGTGGTGTTGACCAGGAAGGGGCCGGACAGCGGATGTGGACTGCACTCCACGCTTCGTAGCTCATCGATTCCCCCACGTGAAGCGCGAATCTACCAAGCCGGGCCGCTGCCTGCTTCGGCCGGAAGGAGGTCGTCGCACGCTGCACGGATTTCGCGATCTCCGGCAAGGGTGTCCCCGGGCGTCCTACATCGCGCGACGCGGGCCGCACCCCTAATGGAAGTGCAGTCAACGACCAGGGAGATCCGGTGCCACAGCCAGGCGAATCCGAAGCTCGCACGCTGCTCGTGCGATCCTTTTCCACCCTCGAAGAAGCAAGTGCCGCACAGGATGCGCTGGCAGCCGCGGGCATACCGCGCGAGCTCGCCAGCCTGAGCGTCCGCACCGATGAAGCCGGCCCGGTGGAGGGCAACTTCCTCATCGGGAATGGCGAAACCACGCATGGCGGGCCACCGGACGCGGTGCGCACGGGGCTCGAGGTCCCATACGACGAGAACTTCCGTGAACCGGCCTACCGCGGCGCCTACCTGCTCACGCTGCAGTTGGGACCGACCCAGCGCTCGGTGGCCGAGGGCGTGCTGGCGCGCTTCGATGCGGTGTCCGCTAGCGAGCTCGCCGATGCCGGCGCGCGCTCGTGAAGGGCCGGCGATGACCGAATCGCAGAACCAGGCCGCAGCGGTCGTCCACGAGCCCGACCCGCCCCAGCACCTGCTGGGCGGGCTGCAGGTGGCGCTGCTGGGCGCGGCGGCCGCCGGCGAACAGGCGGCGGGGCTGAAGTCCGCGCTGGAACGCGACGGCGTGGTCGTCACGCCGGTTGCCGACGACGTTCGGCACGTCGATGCCGACGCCTTCGATGCGGCGGTGGTCTTCGGCGGCCCGCCGGAGGCTCTGCGTGCGTTCCTCGAGCGGCTGCGCGAGGTGGGCAAGCCGGTGGCATGCGGCGAGGAGACGTCCATCGGCACGCTGCGCCGCCTGCTCGCGCAGCGGCGCCGCTCCGGCGGGGCCACCGCTTCCGACAACATCTCCAGCTCGGTGGGCGAGGGCGGTTAGCCAGGCACCGTCTCCCCGGGGGAGAGGGAGAATCACCGCCCTCCTGCCATCGGCGGCGACGTAGAGTCCCCGCATGGACGCCACCAACCTGATCGAACTCCCGGTGCGCCGGCTTTCCGAAGCCTTGCAGTCGCGCCGCGTCTCGCCGGTGGAGGTGCTCGATGCCTTCCTCGGGCGCATCGAGCAGCACGATGCCAAGCTGCACGCCTTCGTCGAAGTGCACGCCGAGGAAGCGCGGCTGGCCGCGCGCGCCGCCGAGTCCGCCATCCGCGCCGGCCATGCGGCCGGCCCGCTGCACGGCGTGCCCGTGGCGCTGAAGGACCTGGTGGAACTCGAAGGCCGCCTCGTCACCGGCGGCTGCGAAGCCTGGAAGGGTCGCCGCGCCACCCGCACGGCGACCCTGGCGCGCAAGCTGATGGCGCAGGGGATGATCCTCCTGGGCAAGACCCACACCGTGGAATTCGCCATGGGAGGCTGGGGCACGAACAGCCTGCGCGGCACCCCCTGGAATCCCTGGGACCTGCAGCGGGCCCGCACGCCCGGCGGCTCCAGCAGTGGCTCGGGCGTGGCCGTGGCCGCGCGGCTGGCGCCCTGGGCGGTCGGCACGGACACCGGTGGCTCGGTGCGCCTGCCGGCGTCCTGGTGCGGCATCACGGGGCTGAAGACCACCGTCGGCCGCATCAGCACCCATGGCGTGCTGCCCCTGAGCCCGACGCTGGACACACCGGGGCCGATGGCGCGTTCGGTCGAGGATGCGGCCTGGCTCTATGCCGTCATGCAGGGGCCCGATCCGCTGGATCCCCGCACGCGCGGCGTCACCTTCACCGATCCGCTGCCCACCCTCGCGCGCGGCGTGCGCGGCCTGCGGCTGGCGGCCATGCCGCAAGGCGAGCGCGCCTTCGCCTCGCCGGACGTGCTGGCCGCCTACGACCGGTCGCTGGCCGAACTCCAGCGGCTGGGTGCCGAGATCGTCGAGGTCGCACTGCCCTTCCGCTTCGCCGAGGTCGCCCTGGACAACCTGAAGATCATGGCGGCGGAGAGCTATGCGCTGTATCACGCGCTGATCGACGACCCCGCGGCTCCGCTGGATCCGCACGTGCGGCCGCGCATCGCCGCCGGCCGCGACTTGTCCGCCCGCGACTACCTGCAGGCGCTGGCGCGGCGCGAGGTCATGAAGACGGCCTTCGCGGCGGCCATGGACGGCATCGACGCCGTGCTGACGCCCACCACCATGACGACCGCCTTACCCGTGGAGGAGGTGGACCAGGCCACCGCGCCGGCGCACTACACGCGTTTCGCCAACTTCCTGGACCTGTGCGCCCTGGCCGTGCCGAACGGGGTGGACGCGGCCGGCCTGCCGACTTCGCTGCAGATCGTCTGCCGCGGCTACGACGAAGCCATGGCCCTGCGCATCGGCTGGGGGTGGCAGGACGCAACGGACTGGCACCTGCCGCGGCCCTTCTGAAGCCTTGGGTTCGCACGGAACGCACAAACTTTTCACGTGCTCGACAGTTACGAGCGCGCTCGTCGTGTTGTGTCGGCGCTGTCCTACGGGCAAGCCGGACGGAACCCACGGACACTACCCGGCCTTGGACGCGGAAGTTCTCATCCAGGACTCCGTGCCGAAATCTTTTGACGTAGTGGTGGTGAGCCTCGCGGGTGCACCGCTTTTGCATGGACGGAGACCTCATGGATCAGGCTGTCAGTACCCAGGCCAAGAAGAAGGGCGTCAAGCCCGCGGCCGGCAAATCGGTGGGCAAGCAGGTGCTGCCCGCGGCGGCGCACCTCGCTTCGCCGGTCGGCATCCCCCCGATCCACACCCAGGAAGCGGCGGAAGCGCGCTCGCGCCAGTTGCTGGCAGCCCTGATGTCCTTCGCCGGCGGTGACTTCAACGTGCGCCTGCCCGCGGACTGGTCGGGCGTGGACAGCCGCATCGCCGAAGCCTTCAATCACTGCATCTCCAATGCCGGCCGCATCACGACCGAAGCCGCGCGCCTGTCCAACATCGTCGGCAAGGAAGGCCGCCTGTCGCAGCGGATCTCGGCGCCGGGCGCCGTGGGCAGCTGGGCCGAGCAGGTGGATTCCCTCAACACGCTGATAGACGACCTGGTGCGGCCGACGACCGACATCGCCCGGACCATCGGCGCCGTTGCCAAGGGCGACCTCGGCCTGCCGATGGACCTGCAGGTGGACGGCCGGCCGCTCAAGGGCGAGTTCCTGCGTTCGGCCAAGCTGGTCAACACCATGATCGAGCAGCTGTCGGTGTTCACCTCCGAGGTGACCCGCGTGGCGCGCGAAGTGGGTACCGAGGGCAAGCTGGGCGGCCAGGCCAAGGTGAAGGGCGTGTCGGGCGTCTGGAAGGACCTCACCGACTCGGTGAACCAGATGGCCGGCAACCTCACCGCGCAGGTGCGGAACATTGCCGACGTGACGATCGCCGTGGCCAACGGCGACCTGTCCAAGAAGATCACCGTGGACGTGCGCGGCGAGATCCTGCAGCTCAAGGAAGCCACCAACACCATGGTGGACCAGCTGCGCTCGTTCGCCTCCGAAGTGACGCGCGTGGCGCGCGAGGTCGGTACCGACGGACGCCTGGGCGGCCAGGCCGTGGTGCCGGGCGTCGCAGGGACCTGGAAGGACCTGACGGACTCCGTCAACTTCATGGCGTCGAACCTCACGGCGCAGGTGCGCAACATCGCGGACGTGGCCACCGCCATCGCCCGCGGCGACCTCTCGCGCAAGATCACGGTGGACGTGCGCGGCGAGATCCTGCAGCTGAAGGAAACCATCAACACGATGGTGGACCAGCTCAACGGCTTCTCCTCCGAAGTGACGCGCGTGGCCCGCGAAGTGGGTACCGAAGGCAAGCTGGGGGGCCAGGCGCAGGTGCCGGGTGTCGCTGGCACCTGGAAGGACCTGACCGACAACGTGAACTTCATGGCCTCGAACCTCACCGACCAGGTGCGGAACATCGCCGACGTCGCGACCGCCATCGCGCGCGGCGACCTCTCCAAGAAGATCACGGTGGACGTGCGCGGCGAAATCCTGCAGCTGAAGGAAGCCACGAACACCATGGTGGACCAGCTGCGGTCGTTCGCGTCGGAAGTGACCCGGGTGGCGCGCGAGGTGGGCACCGACGGCCGCCTGGGCGGCCAGGCGGTGGTGCCGGGGGTGGCGGGTACCTGGAAGGACCTGACCGACTCGGTCAACTCCATGGCCAACAACCTCACCTCGCAGGTGCGGAACATCGCGACGGTGACGACCGCCGTGGCCCGCGGCGACTTGTCCCGGAAGATCACGGTGGACGTGAAGGGCGAGATCCTGGAGCTGAAGGAAACCATCAACACGATGGTGGACCAGCTCAACGGCTTCTCCTCCGAAGTGACGCGGGTGGCACGCGAAGTGGGTACCGAAGGCAAGCTCGGTGGCCAGGCGCAGGTGCCCGGCATCGCCGGCACCTGGAAGGACCTGACCGACTCCGTGAACTCCATGGCGTCGAACCTGACGGGTCAGGTCCGGAACATCGCCGGCGTGGCAACGGCCATCGCCAAGGGCGACCTGTCGCGCAAGATCACCGTGGAAGTGAAGGGCGAGATCCTGGCGCTGAAGGAAACCATCAACAC
>DATAGN010000189.1:0-2117 GCA_036263715.1 Ramlibacter sp. | reverse complement strand
TGCAGCAGGTGGCGCAGCGCATCGTGCGCGAGGTCCCCGGCGCCACGATCTCGCAGGACAGCGGCGGCCGCGAAACCGACATCGCCATCGACCACAGCGAATTTGCCCACCTGCCGCAGGAGGCGATCGACCGCGTCGTGGCGCTCATGCGCGCCGAAGGCATGAACGCGACGGTCAGCTCGATTCACGTCAACGGCTGGTACGGCGAGCACAACAAGCTGTCGGGTGCGCGCTGGGTCGTGCGCGAACTGCTGCAGCGGGACATCGAAGCGGAGCTCGATCGCTGGGTCTACGTCGGCGACTCCACGAACGACGTGCTGATGTTCCAGCACTTCCCCCACAGCGTCGGCGTCGCCAACATCCGCCGTTTCGAGGACCAGCTGTCGTTCAAGCCCCGGTACGTGACGCAGGGCGAGCGCGGCGCGGGCTTCGCCGAACTCGCGCGTGCGATCCTCGACGCCCGGGGCAACTAGGCCACGATCGGCTGCAGCGGCAGCTCCGTGACCCCGGTGCGCTTTGCCATCCGCGCCCAGCACGCCTTCACATAGGCGTTCATGATCCGGCCGTAGGCGGGGTGCCAGCGCCAGCCCCACTCCGGGTGGAACTGGAAGCCCCACGCGAACACTTCGGGGTCGTGCCAGCGGAACGCCTCCACCAGGCCGTCGTCGGCACGCGCTTCCACCACGAGGTTGTCGCCGACGTTCTTCACGCCTTGCGAATGCAGGGAGCTCACCGGGAAACGGCCCATCTGCGTGATCCTCTCCAGCTCGCCGCCCGGCGTGCAGGTGACGAAGTGCCGCTCCACGTACTGCTCCTCGAGGTTGTCTTCGGGGTCCTCGTGGTGCTTCAGCATGCCGGGAACCTCGCGCAGCCACTGGTAGAGGCTGCCGCCCATGGCCACGTTGAAGTCGTGCGAGCCGCGGCAGAAGCCGAGGAGCGGAACACCGCGCGCGATGCCGACGCGGATCAGGGCGTGTGCCAGCTGGTCGCGCTCCTCGTCGAATTCGAACTCGGGACGCGCCGGCTCCTCGCCGTAGAGCCGCGGGTGCACGTTCGTGTCGGAGCCGCCCAGCAGGATGCCGTCGACGGTCTCCAGCAGGTCCTCCAGGCGATCCGGCGGCACGCGCGGGTAGCACACGGGCTGCAGCCCCATGTTGAGAAGCGTGCGCTGCCCGCCCTGGTCCATCACGGTGTACATCTGCCGGTGGCCGGAGGGGTTCTGCAGCACGCGGTGGCTCGCCACCACCCACACCGCCGGCACGCGCGTCTGCGACCGCATCAAGCCTCCCTCTGCTCCCGGTGCGCGCGGCAGGCGGAGGCAAAAGCCTCCAGCGTGCGCTGGTAGAACGGGTCCTGCGAATGCCGCCACTCCGGGTGCCACTGCACGCCGTACGCGAATGCCGGCGCCCCTTGCACTCGCACGCCTTCGACCAGTCCGTCCGGCGCATGCGCCTCCGCCACGAGCCCCTCGCCCAGCCTCTTGATGCCCTGGCCGTGCAGCGAGTTCACCTTGACGCGCGTGCCGCCCGCCCATTCCGCAAAGGGACTGCCCGGTTGCAGGAGCACGTCGTGCCGGTGCGAGAACTGCACCTCGATGTCATCGTGGTCCGGCTCGCGGTGGTCCAGCATGCCTTCGAGCTCGTGCACGCGCTGGTGCAGGCTGCCCCCGAGCGCCACGTTGATCTCCTGCAGCCCCCGGCACACTCCGAACAGCGGCACTGCCTTGTCCAGCGCTTCGCGCACCAGCCGCATGGTCAGCTTGTCACGGCGCGGATCCAGCAGGTCGGTTGGCAGCGCGGTCGCCCCGAAGTGCGTGGCCTCGACGTTGGAGGGCGATCCCGTCAGCAGCACGCCGTCCACCATCGGGAGCAGGCACGGGATGTCCTCGGCCTCCGCCATGGGGAAGAGTACCGGTTGCAAGCCGAGCTCGGTCACCGCCAGTGCGTAGCGGTCGGCCAGCACCGTGTACCCGCCCGGGTCGTCCAGGTCGAGGTTGCGGTGGCAGGCGGGCAGCCAGACCAGCGGTTTGTGGGGAGCTTTGGGCATGCGGCAGGCCTCCCCGCCATCGTGCCAAGCCCATGAAAAAGCCGCGCGCGAGCGCGGCTTTTCCGGACGTC
>DATAGN010000188.1:0-1562 GCA_036263715.1 Ramlibacter sp. | reverse complement strand
GGCAGCATCCAGTAGCTCTTGTAGCTGAAGGTGTCGTACGCCCACAGCTTGCGGTGCAGCGGATAGCGCAGGAAGCTGCGCAGGTAGGTCTTCACGCCCGCGCGCTGCACCAGGTTCTGTCCCCGGTAGCGCTCGTCGATGATGGCGTGCGAGGTGAAGATGACCAGCAGCCGCTGGCCGTGGAACTCCAGGGGCTCCGTGTGGATGGCAGCCATGCCGATCAGGCTGTCGTCGGCGTCGTCGCGGAACAGCGCGAACTGCTGGTTCGCCTTCAGCTTGGCCTCCACCCACTCGCGCTCGGTCTGGTAGAAGCGGCAGGTCAGTTGCCAGATCTCGTCCCATACAGCAGGGGCTACTTCCCCGGTGGAGACGATCTTCATGTGGGCGCTCGGGCTGCTCATGGGTGCCGGATTCTGGCAGGCGGGCGCGATTCGCGACAGTCATAATTCGCCTCCCCGGGAGCAGAACATGACCGCCATCTACGACAACCCGCTGAAGTTCAGGCGCATCCAGGTGCGGCCGGCGAACAGCACCATCGGGGCCGAGATCACCGGCGTGAACCTCGCCGCGCCCATCGACGAGCAGGCCTGGACGGAGATCCTGCAGGCTTTCCACGACTACCTGGTGGTCTGGTTCCCCGACCAGCCGCTCACGCACGAACAGCACCTCGCCTTCGGGCGGCGCTTCGGGCCGCTGATGCCCATGCCGCAGCTCCTGAGCGAACCCGGGTACGACCTGATCCACGTGATCAAGCGCGACGCGGACGACACCGGCCGCGTGATCGGCGAGAACTGGCACGCCGACAGCACCTACATGGAAAAGCCGCCGGCCGCGGTGGTGATGAAGGCGGTGACGGTGCCGGAGTTCGGCGGCGACACCGGCTTCCTCAGCATGGTGGCCGCCTACGAAGGACTTTCGCCACGGATGCAGGAACTGCTGCAGACGCTGGACGTGGTGCACAGCGCCACCCGCATCTACGGCACCGCCTACCAGAAGCAGGACAAGAAGTTCAGCTCCACCTATGCCAGGACCGACCTCGACGTCGCTGCCGGCGACCGGGAGATGGTGCATCCGCTGGTCTGCACCCACGCCGGCTCCGGCCGCCGCTTCCTGTACGTCAACAAGGTGTACGTCCAGCGCTTCGACGGCATGAGCGAAGCGGAGAGCAAGCCGCTGCTCGAATTCCTCTACGACCACTGCTCCAGGTTCGAGTACACCTGCCGCGTGCGCTGGCGCAAGGACCAGGTGCTGGTGTGGGACAACCGCGCCGCGATGCACAAGGCCATCCCCGACTACATCGGCCGTGCCCGCTACATGACGCGCACCACGGTTGCGGGCGAGCGCCCCCGCTGATACGCTCGGCGGCCACACAGGAGCCGCCATGCAGCCGTTTCTTCGCGCAATACTCGCCGCGGCCGCTTTCGCCGCGCTCGCGGCATCCGCGCAGACCCCGGCCGCGGAAGTGACCCTGACGCGGCTGGAATGCGGCACCGGCTTCAACGACCAGCGGCGCTTCAGCGACACCTTCGCCTATACCGAGCCGCGCGTGCCGTTCACGTTCA
>DATAGN010000187.1:0-6548 GCA_036263715.1 Ramlibacter sp. | reverse complement strand
TGCAGCATCTTCTGGGTGAGGCCGCGCGAGAGGGCCTCCAGCACCGCATCGACATCCTCGCCCCTGGCGAGCATCCTGCGGGCGCGCGCCAGCTCGATGGCGCGCCACTCCTCGGTCTGCGTCTGCAACTGCTGGATGAGGGGAACCGCGCTGCGCTGGTCCATCCAGTGCACGAAGCTCTGGACACCGGCATCGATGATGGCTTCGGCCTGGGCTACCGCCGCCTGCCGGTTGGCATGGCCGGTCTGCACCACGTGCGCGAGGTCGTCCACCGTGTACAGGTAGACGTCTTCCAGGGCCTTCACTTCGGGCTCGATGTCGCGCGGCACGGCCAGGTCCACCATGAACATCGGGCGATGCTTGCGCGCCTTCACGGCCCGCTCGACGGCGCCCAGGCCGATGATGGGCAGCTGGCTGGCCGTGGAGCTGACCACGATGTCGAACTCGTGCAGGCGCGAGGACAGGTCCGCCAGGCGCATCACCTCGCCGCCGAAGCGGCCGGCGAGCTTCTCGCCGCGCTCCAGCGTGCGGTTGGCCACGGCGATCGACTTCGGGTTCTTCGCGGCGAAGTGCGTCGCCGCCAGCTCGATCATCTCGCCGGCCCCCACGAACAGCACCTTCACCTGCGTGAGGTCCTCGAACAGCTGGCTGGCCAGCCGCACCGCCGCGGCGGACATGCTGATGGAATGCGCGCCGATCTCGGTGGAGGTGCGCACTTCCTTGGCGACGGCAAAGGAGCGCTGGAACAGCTGGTTCAGGGTCGTGCCCAGGGCCCCCGCCTCATCGGCGACGCGCACTGCGTCCTTCAGCTGGCCGAGGATCTGTGCTTCGCCCAGCACCATGGAGTCCAGCCCGCTTGCCACCCGGAAGGCGTGCCGCGCGGCACCGGCATCCTGCAGCAGGTAGGAGTGGTTGCGCAGCAGCCCGGGGTTGACGCCGCCCGAATGGGCCAGCCAGTCCACGGTGGTGTCGATTTCGTGCTGCTGGCCCGCGCAGTAGATCTCCGTGCGGTTGCAGGTGGAGAGGATCGCGGCCTCGGGCGCGCGGCCCAGGCGGGCGCCGACGCTGTCGCGCAGCTGGTGCAGCGTGGGGGCGATCTGGTCGAGCGCGAACGCGAAGCGCCCGCGGAGATCCACGGGTGCCGTCGTGTGGTTGATGCCCAAAGCCCAGACTGCCATGCGGCGAATTATAAAATCCCAGCCGAATCAAGCACTTGGTGCAAGATCAATCCCACTTGTCCTGGATCAACCGCGCGCCGCCTTGGGTCCCCTCGAACTTGCCCGCCACCTGCTGAGTTTCGTGGCGCCCGCCTTCGCCGTGGCGCTGCTGGTGACCCTGGCCGGCCGTGTGGTTTTGCCGAAATCCGGGCGTCCGCGCAACTGGTGGCTGCCGCTGGCGATCAATTTCCTGGCCGGTGTCGTGGTGCTGGCCGGGGGGCTGTGGTACTTCGGCCGCGACGGCAAGATGGCCACGTATGCCGCGCTCGTCGTCGTCGTCGCCACCGTGCAGTGGCTCGGTGGCCGCGCATGGCGCCCCTAAAATGGGCAGCCCACCATGCTGTTCCTCCTCTCCCCGGCCAAGACGCTCGACTACGAGGCCAAGCTGCCGCCGCTTGCGCACACCCTGCCGGCCTTCCTGGACGACTCGGCGCGGCTGATCGAGGTGCTGCGCCGCAAGTCGCCGCAGGAGATCGCCAGCCTGATGGACATCAGCGACACGCTGGCCGGCCTGAACGCCGCCCGCTACGAGGCCTGGTCGCCCAAGTTCACCGAACGCAACGCCCGCCAGGCCATCCTGGCCTTCGATGGCGACGTGTACGACGGCCTGCAGGCCCGCACGCTGAAACCGTCGGACCTGGACTGGGCGCAGCAGCACCTGCGGATGCTCAGCGGCCTGTACGGCGTGCTGAGGCCGCTGGACTGGATGCAGCCGTACCGGCTGGAGATGGGCACGTCGCTCAAGGTGGGCGGCGCCGCGAACCTGTACCAGTACTGGGGCAGCCGCATCGCCGAACACCTGAACGCCACGCTGGCTGCGGACAAGACGCCGGTGGTCATCAACCTGGCGTCGCAGGAATACTTCCGCGCGGTCGACCGCAAGGTGCTCAAGGCCCGCGTGATCGAGTGCGTGTTCGAGGAATGGCGGCCGGGCGGCTGGAAGATCATCAGCTTTTCCGCCAAGAAGGCGCGCGGCCTGATGGCGCGCTACGCGATCATGAAGCGCGTGGAGACCCCGCGCAAACTCGAAGCTTTCAACCTCGAAGGCTATGCCTTCGACCCGGCCGCGTCGGAACCCGACCGGCTGGTCTTCAGGCGCAGGATGGCAGCATGAATACGACGACGGCGACGACGACGCAGCAGGTCACCCCGGAGCTGCGCAAGTGGATCGTGGACCAGGCCGAAGCCGGCCACACGGCCGAATCCGTGCTCAAGGCGATGCTCGCTTCCGGCTGGAACGAGGACATCGCCATCGAGGCGATGGAAAGCACCTTGCGCGGCCACCTCGAGGAGCAGGCGGTGCAGCAGGGCCTGCCGCCGGCGGTGCCCGTGCCGGACCCGAAGCTGGATGAATCGCCCCTGTACCTGGATGGCGGCGACCGCAAGGTGGCGGTGCTGCAGGCCATGTACAACCCCCGCGTGGTGGTCTTCGGCGGCTTGCTGTCCGACGAGGAATGCGAGCAGCTCATCGCCCTGGCCACCCCGCGCCTGGCGCGCTCGCTGACGGTCGCCACCAAGACCGGTGGCGAGGAAGTGAACGCCGACCGCACCAGCAACGGCATGTTCTTCCAGCGCGGCGAGAACGAACTGGTGCAGCGCATCGAGCGGCGCCTGGCGGTCCTGTTGAACTGGCCCGAGGAGAACGGCGAGGGCCTGCAGATCCTGCAATACGGGCCGGGCGCCGAATACAAGCCGCACTACGACTACTTCGATCCCGCCGAGCCGGGCACGCCGACCATCCTGCGGCGCGGCGGCCAGCGGGTGGGAACGATCGTGATGTACCTGGGCGAGCCCGAAAAGGGCGGCGGCACCGTGTTCCCGGACGTGCACCTCGAAGTCGCCCCCAAGCGCGGCAATGCAGTCTTCTTCAGCTATGACCGCGCGCACCCCTCCACGCGCACGCTGCACGGCGGCGCGCCGGTGCTGGCGGGGCAGAAGTGGATCGCCACCAAGTGGCTGCGCGAGCGCCGCTTCGAGTGAAAGTCCGCGCCAACGGCCTGCAGATCGAAGTCGAGGACAGCGAGCCGGGCAACACCCGGCCACCGGTGCTGCTGGTCATGGGCATGGGCATGCAGCTGATTGCCTGGCCGCAGGCGCTGGTGGATGGCCTGGTGGCAGCGGGCCACCGCGTGGTGCGCTTCGACAACCGCGACATCGGCCTGTCGGAAAAGCTGGACCACCTGGGCACGCCCAACCTGTTGCTGGAAGGCGTGAAGTTCCGCTTCGGCATGACGGTGCGCTCACCCTACACGCTGCTGGACATGGCCAATGACGGCTTCGGCGTGCTCGATGCACTCGGCATCGAGCAGGCGCACGTGATCGGCGCCAGCCTGGGCGGCATGGTGGCGCAGCGCATGGCGCTGGCAAAGCCGGAGCGCGTGCTGTCGCTCACCAGCCTCATGAGTTCCAGCGGCGCCCGCCACCTGCCGGGGCCCCAGCCCCGCGTGATGCAGGTGCTGCTGTCCCGGCCGCGCGACCGCAGCGATGCGGTGGTGCTGGCGCACTACGTGCGCCTGTTCCAGGCGATCGGAAGCCCCGGCTTTCCCACGCCGCCGGAAGACCTGCGGCTGCAGATCCGCCGCTCGCTGCAGCGCGGCGGCTACCGTCCCGCCGCTTCGGCGCGCCAGATGGCCGCGGTGGCGGCCGACGGAGGCCGGGCCGCGGAACTGCGCAACATCCGCGTGCCCACGCTGGTGGTGCATGGCGCGGACGATCCGCTGGTGCCGGTGGTGTGCGGGGAAGACACGGCTCGGCGCATTCCCGATGCGAAGTTCGTCGCGGTTCCGGGCATGGGCCATGACCTTCCGCCAGGCGTGGTCGAGCGCCTGCTCGAGCTCGTGGTGCCGCATCTGGAGCTACGCTCGCAGCGATGAATTCCCCCGACCAGTCGCAGCTGGGCAAGCCCGTCGCGTATGCGGACCGCTACGACCCGAAACTGCTGTACCCGATTCCCCGCGCACCCAAGAGGGCCGAGATCGGCCTGCCCGGCGCGCCCACCTTCTTCGGCGCCGACCTGTGGACCGCCTACGAACTCAGCTGGCTCACCCCGCGCGGCAAGCCGCAGGTCGCCATCGCGCACTTCACCGTGCCCTGCGAGACACCCAACATCATCGAGAGCAAGTCGCTCAAGCTGTACCTGGGGAGCTTCAATAGCACGGCGTTCGCGAGTGCCGACGAGGTGCGCGACCGCCTGCGTGCGGACCTGAGCGAAGCCTGCTGGCGCGGCGCGGAATCGCCCTCGACCATCGGCGTGCGGCTGCTGCTGCCGGACGCCTTCGATC
The DNA here is from genome assembly GCA_036263715.1 of Ramlibacter sp. Taxonomy (GTDB): domain Bacteria; phylum Pseudomonadota; class Gammaproteobacteria; order Burkholderiales; family Burkholderiaceae_C; genus Ramlibacter. The sequence continues at coordinate 2,050 of DATAGN010000187.1, read as the reverse complement.
GCGAGCCTATCCACGAGCTCGACGGCCTCAGCCTGGACCGGCTGGAGATCGACTGCACGCAGTACACGCCCGCACCCGAGCTGCTGACCGCGTCGTTCGACGAGCAGCCGGTGACCGAGGTGCTGACCAGCAATTTGCTCAAGAGCAATTGCCTCGTCACCGGCCAGCCCGACTGGGGCAGCGTGCAGATCCGCTACACGGGTCCGCAGATCGAGCAGGGCGGGCTGCTGCGCTACCTCGTGAGCTTTCGCAACCACAACGAATTCCATGAGCAGTGCGTCGAGCGCATCTTCATGGACCTGTGGCGGCGGTGCCGGCCGTCGAAGCTGACCGTGTATGCGCGCTATACGCGCCGCGGCGGGTTGGACATCAATCCGCTGCGCACCAGCCATCCGATGGCGCTGCCGGCGAATGTGCGCACCGCGAGGCAGTGAACGTCGGGGTTCGGGCTGCGCCGCTCACCCCGACCTACGTTGCACCCGTAGGGCGGGGTGAGCGCGCAGCCGAACCCCGCCGTTCACCTGACCTGGATCCAGTCGCACCGCAGCCTGCGCTGCTGGTGCGCCCGCACCCTCCACGCCACGTACATCGTGGGCGCCGACATGGCCACCGCCAGCACGGGGGCAGCCCAGAGGGCACCGAAGGTGAACGCGGGGATCCAGCCGACCCATCCGATCATCCAGAGGGTCAGCATCGCGTCCCACATGTGGTATTCGACAGGATGCTCGCGCTGGTGGGCGACGTGCCACCGCTTGATGCGCTGCAATGCGTCCAGGTTCATGGAAGCTCTCCCGGTGCCCCGGATCCGGTGCCGGGGCTTCGCTTCAATGTAGGTGACGCGTCCGCGCCGTCAAGCAACCCGTTGGCGTAGGTGGTTGTCAGCCGATGTCCCGCACCCCCGGCACCTCGTGAAATAGGTCCGGCGTGTGCTCGGCGACGATGGGCGGCGCCTTCGCGGGCGCGGGCGGAGCCTTCGCCAGTTCGTCCGCACGCGCGAGCTTGCCCACCCGCACGCCGAGCAGGCGCAGGCGGCGCGAGAGGTCCACGCGTTTGAGGCACTGCCCCGCCGTGCGGCGGATCAGCGCCGCGTCGTCGGTGTACTGCTCCAGCGTGTGGTCGCGCGTCGCGGTGCGGAAATCGTCGTAACGCAGCTTGATGCCGATGGTCTTGCCGACATAGCCCTTGCGGCGCAGGTCCTCGGCCACGCGCGCGCACAGGTCGGTGAAGATGGCGCCGAGCTCGGCGCGGTCGCGCACCGCGTGCAGGTCGCGCTCGAAGGTGGTCTCGCGCGACATCGACACGGGTTCGCTCTCGGTCACCACCGGCCGGTCGTCGCGCCCCCAGGCGGCGTCGTGCATCCAGGCGCCGTAGGCCTGGCCGAAGTTGTCGATCAGCCATTCGCGCGATTGCGCCGCCAGGTCACCGATGGTGTGCAGGTGAAGCCGGTGCAGCTTCTCCTCGGACTTGGGACCAATGCCGTTGATCTTGCGCACCGGCAGCGGCCAGATCTTCGTCTGCACGTCCTCCTCGTAGACGACCGAGATGCCGTTGGGTTTCTGGAACTCGCTGGCCATCTTGGCAATGAGCTTGTTGGGCGCCACGCCGATGGAGCAGGTGAGGCCGGTCGCCTCGAGGATGGACTTCTGGATCAGGCGCGCCAGCACGCGGCCGCCCTCGCGCTGGCCGCCGGGGACGTCGGTGAAGTCGATGAAGACTTCGTCGATGCCGCGGTCCTCCACCACCGGCGCGATGTCGCGGATCACGCCCTTGAAGGTGCGGGAGAAGCGGCGCACTTCCTCGAAGTCCACGGGCAGCACGATGGCCTGCGGGCACAGCTTGGCGGCCTTCATCATGCCCATAGCGGAGCCGACGCCGAACTGGCGGGCAGGGTAGGTGGCGGTGGTGATGACGCCGCGGCCGACGTAGTCCTTCAGCAGGGGGAACGCGTCGACCGGGATCTGCGACAGCGGCCGGTCGGCGTAGCGCCCGAGCAGCAGTTCATCGACCCGCCGCCGCCCGCCGCCGATGACGACGGGGAGCCCCTTCAATT
>DATAGN010000186.1:0-3732 GCA_036263715.1 Ramlibacter sp. | reverse complement strand
CGGATCGGGTCCAGCGCTTCGAAGGTGGGCCCCGCGGTGATCACCACCTTGCGACCGGCCAGCACCTTGGGCTGGAAGAACGCGACGAGGTCTTCCAGCAGTTCGTGCGGCTCCAGCATGCGGCCGTCGCCCGTTTCGCCGCAGGCCTGGAAGCCCGTGCCCACGCCGAGGATCGTGGCGCCGTCCGCCGCGAGCTGCGCCATGTTGCGCTGGGTCGCCGGCTGCGCCCACATCTCGCGGTTCATGGCCGGCGCGATCAGCAGCGGCACGCGGTCGACCGGACGCGCCAGGCACATCAGGCTGAGGAGTTCGTCGGCGCGCCCGTGCACCAGCTTCGCCAGGAAGTCGGCGCTGCAGGGCGCGACGAGGATCGCATCGGATTGCCGCGACAGGTTGATGTGCGGCATGTTGTTGTCCTCGCGCGCGTCCCACTGCGAGGTGTAGACGGGACGGCCGGACAGCGCCTGCATGGTCACGGGCGTGATGAATTGCTCGCTCGCCTCGGTCATGACGACCTGCACCGTCGCCCCCGCCTTGACCAGCGCCCGCGTGAGCTCCGCCGCCTTGTAGCAAGCGATGCCGCCCGTGAGCCCCAGGACGATGTGCTTGCCGGCGAGGTCGTTCATGGGCGGGAGTTTAGCGACAGCCGAACAGGCAGTGCCGAGCGGCCGTCGGTGAACGCAGAGGGCGCAGAGCTTACGCAAAGTGCGCAGAGGAATCCCATTTGCTTCTTCTCTGCGTCCTCTGCGTAACCTCTGCGCACTCTGCGTTCACTTCTTCGCACGGCACCCGCTTCGACGTCCAAAAAGCCACAGCAGTACGCCCACGCGGGTGCGCCCAGGGGCGCCTTCCTTATAATCTCGCTTTACCACCTCCCCGGGAGCGCTCCTCCCGACCTGACATGACCAAATTCGTCTTCGTCACCGGCGGTGTGGTGTCCTCCCTGGGCAAGGGAATCGCCTCAGCCTCCCTCGCAGCGATCCTGGAGTCGCGGGGCCTCAAAGTCACCCTCATCAAGCTCGATCCCTACATCAACGTGGATCCGGGCACGATGTCGCCCTTCCAGCACGGCGAGGTGTTCGTGACGGACGACGGCGCGGAAACGGACCTGGACCTCGGCCACTACGAGCGCTTCGTCTCCACGCGCATGCGCAAGGCCAACAACTTCACCACCGGCCAGATCTACAAGAGCGTGCTGGAGAAGGAACGCCGCGGCGATTACCTCGGCAAGACCGTGCAGGTCATCCCGCACGTCACCAACGAAATCCAGGACTTCATCCGCCGCGGCTCCGGCATGGGCACGTCCAACGAACTGGACGTGGCGATCGTCGAGATCGGCGGCACCGTGGGCGACATCGAGTCCCTGCCCTTCCTCGAAGCGGTGCGCCAGATGGCGCTGAAGCTCGGGCCGAACAACGCCGCCTTCGTGCACCTCACCTACGTGCCCTTCATCCAGGCCGCCGGCGAGCTCAAGACCAAGCCCACGCAGCACACGGTGCAGAAGATGCGCGAGATCGGCATCCAGCCGGACGCGCTGCTGTGCCGCGCCGACCGCAGGATCCCGGAAGACGAGGCCGAGAAGATCAGCCTCTTCACCAACGTGCCGAAGTGGGGCGTGATCTCCATGCCCGACGTGGACACCATCTACAAGGTGCCGCGCGTGCTGCACGAACAGGGCCTCGACGGGCTGATCTGCGACAAGCTGCGCCTGAACACGCCGCCCGCGAACCTGAAGCGCTGGGACGACCTGGTGCACGAGGTGGAACATCCGCGCGGTGAAGTGAACATCGCCATGGTCGGCAAGTACGTCGACCTGTCCGACAGCTACAAGTCGCTCAACGAGGCGCTGCGCCATGCGGGCCTGAAGAACCACGTGCGCGTGAAGATCGACTACGTCGACTCGGAAACGATCACGCCCGAATCCGTGGGCACGCTGTCCAAGTTCGACGCGATCCTGGTGCCCGGCGGCTTCGGCAAGCGCGGCATCGAAGGCAAGATCGCCGCGGCCCGCTTCGCCCGCGAGAACAAGGTGCCCTACCTGGGCATCTGCCTCGGCATGCAGGTCGCCACCATCGAGTACGCGCGCGATGTCGCCGGCCTGAAGGACGCCAACAGCACCGAGTTCGAGCCGAACACGCCGCACCCGGTGATCGCGCTGATCACCGAATGGCAGGACGCCACCGGCGCCATCCAGACCCGCACCGAGCAGTCCGACCTGGGTGGCACCATGCGCCTGGGCGCGCAGAGCTCCGACGTGGCGCAGGGCACGCTGGCGCACAAGATCTACGGCGACGTCGTGACCGAGCGCCATCGCCATCGCTACGAAGCCAACGTCAAATACCTGGACCAGCTGCGCGCCTCCGGCCTGGTGATCTCCGCGCTGACGCAGCGCGAGCAGCTCACCGAGATCGTCGAACTGCCGCAGGACGTGCACCCCTGGTTCATGGGCGTGCAGTTCCACCCCGAGTTCAAGTCCACGCCCTGGGACGGGCATCCGCTGTTCAACGCCTTCATCTCCGCGGCGTGCGAGCACCAGGCGGCGCACAAGGGCGCGGGCGGCACGAAGTCGCTGAAGGCGGTGGCATGAAGCTGGCAGGTTTCGAAGTGGGGCTGGACCAGCCCTTCTTCCTCATTTCCGGTCCCTGCGTGGTCGAGTCCGAACAGCTGCAGATGGACGTGGCCGGCCAGCTGAAGGAGATCACGGCCTCGCTGGGCATTCCCTTCATCTTCAAGAGCAGCTACGACAAGGCGAATCGCTCCTCCGGCAGCAGCTTCCGCGGCCCCGGCATGACGCGCGGCCTGGAGATCCTGGCCAAGGTGAAGCGCGAGCTGGGCGTGGCCATCCTCACGGACGTGCACACCGAAGCCGAGATCCCGACGGTAGCCGAAGTGGCCGACGTGCTGCAGACGCCCGCCTTCCTGTGCCGCCAGACCGACTTCATCCGCGCGGTCGCGCAAAGCGGCAGGCCGGTGAACATCAAGAAGGGCCAGTTCCTCGCGCCGGGCGACATGAAGAACGTGATCCAGAAGGCCCGCGACGCCGCGCGCGAGAAGGGCCTGCCGGAAGACAGCTTCATGGCCTGCGAGCGGGGCGCCAGCTTCGGCTACAACAACCTCGTGAGCGACATGCGCTCGCTGGCCATCATGCGCGAGACCGGCGCGCCGGTCGTGTTCGACGCCACGCACTCGGTGCAGCTGCCGGGTGGCCAGGGCACCAGCTCGGGTGGGCAGCGCGAACACGTGCCGGTGCTCTCGCGTGCGGCCGTCGCCGTGGGCGTGGCCGGTCTCTTCATGGAGACGCACCCCGATCCGGCCAATGCCATGTCGGACGGACCCAACGCCGTGCCCCTGAAGCGCATGCGCGCGCTGCTGGAGACGCTGGTCGAACTCGATCGCATCACCAAGAAGAACGGCTTCCTCGAAAACAACTTCGCTGCCTGACAGGAGACACCATGACCGCCCCCGCTTACCTGATCGTCGAAATGAACATTTCCAACCCGGAGCAGTACAAGGAGTACATGGCCCGGGCGCCGGAGGCCGTCAAGGCCGCGGGCGGCGAATACATGGTGCGCGGCGGCAAGCACGAGACGCTGGAAGGCGACTGGACGCCGCATCGCGTGGCGGTGCTGCGTTTCCCCAGCTACGAGCAGGCCAAGGCCTTCTACGACGGCGAGAAGTACACCCAGGCGCGCAGCTTCCGCAAGGGCGCGACGGAGTACTTCAACATGGTGC
>DATAGN010000185.1:0-3112 GCA_036263715.1 Ramlibacter sp. | reverse complement strand
GCGGCGTCCTCGACCGCGTGGACGCCCTGCTGCCGACGCTGCCGCTGGCGCTGATGCTGGCAAGCCTGGCGCAGCGATGAAGCAGCGCGTCGCCGTCCTCGGCTCCACCGGATCGGTCGGGGCCAACACGCTGGACGTGGTCGCGCGCCATGCGGACCGCTTCGAGGTCTTTGCGCTGTCCGCCTCCTCGCAGGTCGACGTGATGCTGCAGCAGTGCCGCCAGTTCCGCCCCGCGTTCGCGGTGATGGCGCAGGACGATGCGGCGCGGGCCCTGGCCGACCGGCTCGAATCGGACGGCCTCGCGACCCGCGTGCTGTCGGGGGCCGCGGCGCTCGACACCATCGCCGGTCACGAGCAGGTCGATGCCGTGATGGCTTCGATCGTGGGAGCCGCCGGCCTGTCCTCCTGCATCGCCGCCGCGCGTGCCGGCAAGAAGCTGCTGCTGGCCAACAAGGAAGCACTGGTGGTCGGCGGCGACCTCTTTCTGGATGCGGTGAAGCAGGGCGGGGCGCGCCTGCTGCCCATCGACAGCGAGCATTCGGCGATCTTCCAGTCGCTGCCGGAGGATGCGTCCACCTGGGACGCGCGGGTCGAGAAGATCATCCTCACTGCGTCGGGCGGCCCTTTCCGCACCCGCGATCCGCAGAGCCTGCGCAACGTCACGCCGGAAGAAGCCTGCGCGCACCCCAACTGGGTGATGGGCCGAAAGATTTCCGTGGACTCGGCGACCATGATGAACAAGGCGCTCGAAGTGATCGAGGCGCGTTACCTGTTCGGCCTGGCGCCCCAGCGCCTGGAGGTGGTGATCCATCCGCAGAGCGTGATCCATTCCATGGTGCAGTACCGCGACACTTCGGTGGTGGCGCAACTCGGCACCCCCGACATGCGCGTGCCCATCGCCTACGGCCTGGCATGGCCGGACCGCGTGGACTCCGGCGCCCAGGCGCTGGACTTCAGCGCGCTGGCCGACATGAGCTTCGAATCGCTGGACAGCCGCGGCCACCGCGAGCGCTTCCCCGGCCTGCAACTGGCCTGGGACACCCTGGCGGCGGCCCCGGGCAGCACCGCGGTGCTGAATGCCGCGAACGAGATCGCCGTGGCCGCTTTCCTGGACCGGCGGATCCGCTTCGACCAGATCCACGGCGTGAACCTTGCAACTCTGGAGGCGCTGGTGCCCTCCAAGCCGGCAAGCCTGCAGGACCTGCTGGCGCTGGATGCCGAAAGCCGCCGCGCCGCGGAGGCTGTCATCCGGCGGCTGGCCGCCTGACGCGAAGGAGTCTTCCATGCTGACCGTCATCGCCTTCATCGTCGCCCTGGGCCTGCTGATCGCCGTCCACGAGTACGGGCACTACCGCGTGGCCGTCGCGTGCGGGGTCAAGGTGCTCAAGTTCTCCGTCGGCTTCGGCAAGGCCCTCTACACCTGGAAGCCGAAGAAGCCGCGCCCGGGCCAGGACACCGAATTCGTGATCGGCGCCTTCCCCCTGGGCGGCTTCGTGAAGATGCTGGACGAGCGCGAAAGCCCGGTCGATCCGGCGGAACGCCACCGCGCCTTCAACACGCAGCCCCTGAAGCATCGGGCCGCCATCGTCGCCGCGGGGCCGGCGGCCAACCTGCTGCTGGCGATCCTGCTGTATGCGCTGGTCAACTGGATCGGCGTACAGGAGCCGCAGCCGGTGCTCGGCACGCCCGTGGCCAACTCCATCGCGGCGCAGGCAGGACTGCGCGGCGGCGAACGCGTGGCCAGTGCCGGTTTCGAGGGCGAGGCCATCGAGCCGCTGCAATCCTTCGAGGAACTGCGCTGGCTGCTCACGCGCGGTGCCCTGGACGGCCGCGACGTGCGCCTGGTGCTGCAGCGCGAAGGCGCGGCCCGCGGCGGCGAGGTGACGCTGCCCCTGTCTACCCTGAGCAGCCGCGATGCCGACGCGCAGCTGCTGCGCAAGATCGGCATCGTGGCGCCCTGGAGCCCGCCGGTGCTGGGCGACGTGATGCCCGGCGGCGCGGGGGAACGCAGCGGGCTGAAGAAGGGCGACGTGGTCGTGCGGGTCGGCGAGCAGCCCGTGGGCGACGCCCAGCAGCTGCGCGACCTGATCCGCACCCAGGTGAGCGGGACCAGTCCCGTCACGTCGACCTGGCAGGTGGAGCGCGGCGGCCAGCGCCTGCAGGTGAGCGTGACGCCGGACCTTGCCACCGATCCGGGCGGTGCGCGCATTGCCCGCATCTCCGCCTTCGTGGGCGCGCCCCCGCAGATGGTGACGGTGCGCCGGGGCCCGATCGACGGCCTCTGGAACGGCATGGTGCGCACCTGGGACGTCTCGGCCCTCACGCTGCGCATGATGGGCCGCATGGTCATCGGCGAGGCTTCGGTCAAGAACCTGTCGGGGCCGCTCACGATCGCCGACTACGCGGGCAAGTCGGCCAGCCTGGGCCTCACGCAATACCTGCTGTTCCTCGCGCTGATTTCGGTCAGCCTCGGGGTGCTGAACCTGCTGCCGCTGCCCGTCTTGGACGGTGGGCACCTGATGTATTATCTTTGGGAGGCCATCACGGGCCGGAGCGTCTCCGATGCCTGGATGGAGCGCCTGCAGCGCGGAGGCGTGGCGGTGCTGCTGGTGATGATGTCGATTGCGCTGTTCAACGACGTCGCCCGGATCTTTGGATAAGAACACGTAGCTGCTGCCCCCGCCGGTCCCGCCGGCGACTTTCCTGATTCAATGAAGAAACACATCCAGCGCTTCCGCGTGCGCACCGTTACGGCCGTGTGCATGCTGGCCTTCGCCGCGAATACGTGGGCCGTCGATCCCTTCACCGTGCGCGACATCCGCGTGGAGGGCCTGCAGCGGGTCGAGCCGGGCACGGTGTTCGGCTCGCTGCCCTTCCGCGTGGGGGACCAGTACACGGACGACAAGGGCTCGGCGGCGATCCGGGCCCTGTTCGCATTGGGCCTGTTCAAGGACGTGCGGCTCGAGGTCAACGGCGACGTGCTGATCGTGGTGGTGGAAGAGCGGCCCACGGTGGCCGACGTCTCCTTCGCCGGCACGCGCGAGTTCGACGCCGACACGCTGAAGAAGGCCCTGCGCGAGATCGGCCTGACCGAAGGCCGCCCGTACGACCA
>DATAGN010000184.1:0-4821 GCA_036263715.1 Ramlibacter sp. | reverse complement strand
TCGCCGTGACGGGGCAGCCCGCGGCGCCGATGCCGGGGCGCATCTCCGCCTGGGCGGTGTACGACGTGTTCACCGTCAAGGATGGCGAGCAGGTCTTCCTGGCGGCGGTGAGCGACTCGCAGTGGAAGGTCTTCTGCGAGGCGATGCGCTATGCCGACCTGTACGCGGACGAGCGCCTGAAGACCAACAACGACCGCGTCCGCGCCCGCGACTGGCTGATCCCGATCCTGCGCGAGCGGCTCGCGTCGCACAGCGCCGCCGAACTGAGCGACGTGTTCGAGAAGAACGGGCTGCCGTTCGCGCCGATCACGAAGCCGCAGGAGCTGTTCGACGACCCGCACCTGAATGCGACGGGTGGCCTGGCGCCCATGCAACTGCCCGATGGGCGCGAGACGCGCGTGCCGCTGCTGCCCTTCACGCTGGACGACCACCGCCCCGGCCTGCGCCTGGATCCGCCCAGGCTGAACCAGCACGGTCCCGAGTTGCTGCGCGAGCTGGGCTACGGCGAGGACCAGATCGCCCAGCTGTTCGCCGGCGTCGCCGCCTGAATCCCGGCACGCCCACCCGCCATTCGTGACCTGCACGCGCATAATCCGCGCGGCATGGACAAGCTCAAGCAGCTGGAATCCTTCGTTTCCGTCGCCACGCGCGGCAGCCTGACCGCCGCGGCGCGGGCCGAGGGCGTCGCCCCCGCCATCATGGGCCGGCGCCTGGACGCGCTGGAGGAGCGCCTGGGGGTCAAGCTGCTCGTGCGCACCACGCGCCGCATCACGCTCACGCACGAGGGTAGTGCCTTCCTGGAGGACTGCCAGCGGCTGCTCGCGGACATGGCCAATGCGGAGGCGAGCGTCAGTGCCGGCGGCGTCAAGGCCAGCGGACACCTGCGCATCACCGCGCCTGCGGGCTTCGGCCGCCGGCACGTCGCGCCGCTGGTGCCCAAGTTCCGCGAGCTGCACACCGACGTCACCATCTCGCTGAACCTGAGCGACCGCGTGGTGGACGTCGCCGGCGAAGGCTTCGATTGCGCGGTGCGCGTGGGCGACTTTCCGGATTCCTCGCTGGTGAGCGTGCGGCTTGCGGACAACCGGCGCCTGTGCGTCGCGACGCCTGCCTACCTGAAACGCCATGGCGCTCCGCAGCACCCTAATCACCTGGTGCACTTCGACTGCCTCACGCTCTCCAGCGATGCCTCTCAAACGCGCGGCTGGGCCTTCCTGCTTCCGGACCGCAATGGCGAAGCGGAGATCACCCACTTCAAGCCGGCCGGCCCGCTGGACTGCTCCGACGGCCAGGTGCTGCACGACTGGTGCGTGCAGGGCTGGGGCATCGCCTGGCGCAGCACCTGGGAGGTGGAGCAGGAGATCCGCGATGGCCGCCTCGTCGAGGTACTCGCGGATTTCGCCGCGCCCGCGAATGGCATCTACGCCGTCTTTCCGCAGCGCAAGCACCTGCCCTTGCGCGTGCGCCTGTGGATCGACTTCCTCAAGCACCACTACGCCCAGCCGCAATTCTGGATGAGCCCATGACCCTCGACGCGATCCTGCAATACCTCCATATCTCCGCCATCCTGGCGCTGGTCGTCTTCATCACCAGCGAGGCCGCTATCTGCCGCCCCGAGTGGATGAATCCGCAGATCGTGGAGCGGCTGGTGACGGTGGACCGCATCTATGGCATCGCCGCGGCCGCGGTGCTCGCCACCGGGCTGGTGCGGATCTACTGGAGCCCGAAGGGCTCCGACTGGTACTGGAGCAACTGGCTGCTGCACCTGAAGTTCGGTCTTTTCGTGGTGGTGGCACTGATCTCCATCTCGCCGACGCTGCGCTTCGCCCGCTGGCGCAAGGAACTGCGTGCCACCGGCAGCCTGCCGGCCGCCGAGGACGTGAAGAAGGCCAGGAAGCTGGTGATGCTGCAGGCCCACATCATTCCGCTCATTCCGCTGGCGGCGGCTTTTCTGGCGCGGGGGTTCGGGGGGAAGTGAGCATCGTCATCCCCGCGAAGGCGGGGATCCAGGGCTTCCAGGGTGCGCGCCGCGCGCGCACTCTCCATGCGGGAGCCCTGGATTCCCGCCTCCGCGGGAATGACGGAAACACCCCCCGCCTAAAATCCCCCCATGCTCCAAGCAAAACAAGACCTGCTCGCCGCGCTCGCGGCCGGGCTGGAACGGCTTTCGCCCGGCTCCGGCGCGAAGGCCGCCTTCGAAAGCCCCAAGGTGGCGGCGCACGGCGACCTCGCGTGCACTGCGGCCATGCAAGTGGCCAAGCCACTGAAGAAGAACCCTCGCCAGCTCGGCGAGGAGCTGCGCAATGCACTGCTGGCGACGCCCGCCTTCCAGCTGTGGGTCGACGCGATCGAGATCGCCGGCCCCGGCTTCCTCAACATCCGCCTGAAGCACGCCGCCAAGCAGGAGGTCGTGCGCGAGGCCCTCGCCGCCGGCGCAGTGTTCGGCCACCAGCCGCAGCACGGACAGCGCATCCTGGTGGAATTCGTCTCGGCCAATCCCACCGGCCCGCTGCACGTGGGCCACGGCCGCCAGGCCGCCCTGGGCGACGCGATCTGCAACCTGTACGCCACGCAGGGCTGGGACGTGTACCGCGAGTTCTATTACAACGACGCGGGCGTGCAGATCCAGACGCTGGCGACCTCCGTGCAGCTGCGCGCGAAGGGCCTCAAGCCCGGGGACGCCGCCTGGCCCGAAGCCGCCTACAACGGCGACTACATCCAGGACATCGCCAACGACTTCCTGGCGAAGAAGACGGTGAAGTCCGACGACCGCGAGTTCACTGCCAGCGGCGACCCGGACGACCTGGAGGGCATCCGCCTGTTCGCGGTGGCCTACCTGCGGCACGAGCAGGACCTGGACCTGCAGTCCTTTGCCGTGCGCTTCGACAACTATTACCTGGAGTCGAGCCTTTACACCAGCGGCAAGGTCGACGCCACGGTGCAGCGGCTGCGCGAGGCCGGCAAGACCTACGAACACGAAGGCGCGCTGTGGCTCAAGTCGACCGATTACGGGGACGACAAGGACCGCGTCATGCGCAAGGGCGACGGAACGTACACGTATTTCGTGCCGGACGTCGCGTACCACATCACCAAATGGGAGCGCGGCTTCACCAAGGTCGTCAACATCCAGGGAACGGACCACCACGGCACCATCGCGCGCGTGCGCGCCGGCCTGCAGGCCGCCGGCGTCGGCATCCCCGAGGGTTATCCGGACTACGTGCTGCACACGATGGTGCGCGTGATGCGCGGCGGCCAGGAGGTGAAGATCTCCAAGCGCGCCGGCAGCTACGTGACGCTGCGCGACCTGGTCGAGTGGACCAGCAAGGACGCGGTGCGCTTCTTCCTTTTGTCGCGCAAGCCCGACACCGAATACGTGTTCGATGTCGACCTGGCCCTGGCGCAGAACAACGACAACCCCGTGTACTACGTCCAGTATGCGCACGCGCGCATCTGCTCCGTGCTGGCGGCCTGGGGCGGCGACGTGGCGACATTGAAGGGCGTGGACCTGTCGTCGCTGGAGCACCCGGCCGCGTTGAACCTGATGCTGCAGCTCGCGCGGTATCCGGAGGTGCTGACGGCGGCGGCCACCGATTTCGCCCCGCACGACATGACCTTCTACCTGCGCGAGCTGGCCGCGGCCTACCACTCCTACTACGACAGCGAACGCATCCTGGTGGACGACGAGAAGCTGAAGTCGGCGCGCCTGGCGCTGGTGGCTGCGGTCGCGCAGGTATTGCACAATGGACTGGCGGTGCTGGGCGTGGGCGCCCCGCAGAAGATGTGAGCATGAAACACAAGCAAAGCGGCAACACCCTCGTCGGCATCATCATCGGCATCGTGCTGGGCCTCGCTGCCGCATTGGCGGTGGCCGTGTACGTGACCAAGGTCCCCGTGCCTTTCCTGAACAAGGGTCCCAGCCGCTCGGCCGAACAGGACGCCGCGGAATCGCGCAAGAACCAGAACTGGGATCCCAACGCGCCGCTGTACGGCAAGAACCCCGCCAAGCCGCTGCCGCCCGCACCGGGCATCCCGGCCGCGGCGGCTCCTCCCGCCAAGCCTGCGGAAGCACTGGTCGGCAAGGAGGCGGACAAGAAACCGGACGCACAGCCTCCCGCTCCCGCGGTGCTGGGCCGCCCGGCACCGGCGGACCCGCTGGGCGAACTGGCCGCGGCCCGCTCCGGTGGTGCGGCCGGTGGTGGCAGCGATCCCTTCTTCTACTTCGTGCAGGCCGGCGCCTTCCGCACGTCCGAAGACGCCGAGGCGCAGCGCGCCAAGCTGTCGCTCATGGGCATCGAAGCCAAGGTGACCGAGCGCGAGCAGTCGGGCCGCCAGGTCTACCGCGTGCGCGTGGGCCCCTTCAACAACAAGGACGACGCCGACCGCCAGAAGGAAAAGCTGGACGCGGGCGGCTTCGACACCGCGCTGGTCCGCGTCCAGCGGTAGCGCCCCGGCGCTGTGCGGTGGAACCATCCCCGCGCCGCGCCGCTCAGAGCCAGATCAAGGAGAGTGCAGGAATGAATCGTCGCGAGTTTTCGGCCGCCACGGCCGCTGTGTGGGGCGCCACCGCCCTGGCCCTGCCGGGGCTGTCGTTCGCGCAGGCGCGCCAGCCGCAGGAGGGCAAGGACTACCGCCGGCTGGACAAGACGGTTGCCGTCGAAGCGCCGGCCGGCAGGATCGAGGTGGTCGAGTTCTTCTGGTACGCGTGCCCGCACTGCCACGCCTTCGAGCCCAAGCTGGTGGCCTGGCTGAAGAAGCAGTCCCCGGACGTCGCCTTCCGCCGCGTGCCGGTGGCCTTCCGCGACGACTTCGTGCCCCAGCAGC
>DATAGN010000183.1:0-6884 GCA_036263715.1 Ramlibacter sp. | reverse complement strand
CGGAACGACGTACCGGATCGCAGTGCCACTGCGCGGGAAATCAGCCTGGGCATGGCCCAGGCCGGGAAGTCCCAGCACGCCAGCGGCAGCTCCGATCACCAGCTCACGACGCTTCATTGAAACTCCTCCCAAAATTGCATTGTGGCACCCGCCATCAGTTCTTCTGCAGGAACGAGGCGTCCAGTTCGGACAGCGTGTTGACGCCCAGCAACGCCATGTTGCGCGCCACCTCCTGCTGCAGCAAGGTAATGCCATGCCGCACGCCCGCCTCTCCTGCGACGGACGCCGCGTAGTTGAACGGACGGCCGACGAAGACGAAGCGCGCGCCGAGCGCGAGCGCCTTGAGCACGTCGCTGCCGCGGCGGATGCCGCTGTCGATCATCACCGGCGCGTCCGGGCAGGCAGCCACCACCTGCGGCAGGACGCGCAGCGGGGCCACCGCCCCATCGAGTTGCCGGCCGCCGTGGTTCGACACGATGATGCCGTCGGCCCCGTGGTCCACCGCCAGGCGCGCATCGCGCGCGTCCAGGATGCCCTTCACGATGAGGGGGCCCTGCCAGATCCTGCGCACGGTGCGAAAGTAGTTCCAGTTCAGGTGGCCACGGTCCCCCATTTCGCGCACGGCCGTCGCCGACAGGATGGGCGCGCCCCGGTGCGCGTAGGCACTTTCGAAGTGCGGCATGCCGTGGCGCGCAAGGGTGCGCAGGAAGGTGCCGAACAGCCAGCGCGGATGCATGAGGCCCTGCCACGCGAGTCCGAAGCCCGGTCGCAGCGGGGTGGAAAAGCCGGCACGCACCATGTTCTCGCGGTTGCCGCTGACCGCGGTGTCGGCGGTGATCACGAGGGTGCGAAAGCCTGCTGCCTTGACACGTTCGATCAGGGCAACGATGCCCGCCTCGTCGGCCGGCAGGTAGGCCTGGAACCAGGCATCCGGATTGGCGCCCACCACGTCCTCCATCCGCATCAGCGAGGCCCCGCTCATGACCATCGGCACGTTCTCGGCGGCAGCGGACCGTGCCAGCACGACGTCGCCGCGGTAGCCTGACAGGGAGCACATGCCCATGGGGGCGATGCCGAAGGGGGTGGCGTAGTGCTTGCCCAGGAGCGTGACCGCGGTCGTGCGCCTGGTGATGTCGACCATCACGCGCGGGACGAACGCGTAGTCGGCAAACGCCGTGCGATTGGCTTCCAGGGATGCGTTGCGTTCGACGGCGCCGCTGATGTAGGCGAACACCGGGCCGGGCAGGTGGCGCCGCGCGGCCGGCTCGAAGTCGTCGAGAGACAGCAGGTGGCCCAGGCGGGCGGGGAACGCGAAGGAGGCGGCGGGACGCGTCGGGGCGGACTGCGCCACCGCGGCCCGGTCGAGAGACTCGATTTGCATGCCCCGATTTTCGTACGAGTAAGCCCCAGCGTCATGCCGCACGTGCTCCCTCTACATTCCAGCGATGACGACCTTCAGCCCCACCCGCCGCGGCGTGCTCGCCGCCGCCGCCGCCCTGCCCTTCATCGCCCGCGCCCAGGACTCCATCGGCGGCGGGCGGCCGATCACGCTGGTGGTCTCCTATCCCGCCGGCGGCGGCGCCGACCTGATGGCGCGCCTGATCGCCCCGCACATGGCCCAGGCGCTGGGGCAGAGCGTGGTGGTGGACAACAAGCCCGGTGCCAGCGGCCAGCTCGCCGCGCAGCAGGTCGCGCGCGCCACGCCCGACGGCAGCCAGCTGCTGCTGGACGCGTCGTCGTTCGCGGTGAACCCGTCGCTGTTCGCGAAGCTTCCCTACGACAGCGATACGGCGTTCACGCCCCTGGCCGTGCTGGCGCTGTTTCCCAACGTGCTGGTCTGCACGCCCTCGTACGCCGCCAAGAACGTGCGCGACGTGATCCGCGCCGCCAAGGACAAGCCGGGCCAGATCGCGTATGCCTCCTCGGGCAACGGATCGGCGCAGCACCTGGCCGGCGCCCTGTTCGAGCAGCGCGCCGGCGTGAGCCTCGTGCACGTGCCGTACAAGGGTGGCGGCCCGGCGCTGAACGACGTGATGGCGGGCCAGGTGCCGCTGTTCTTCGCCAACGTCGCCTCGTCGCTGGGGCACATCCAGGGCCAGAAGCTGCGTCCGCTGGCGGTGACCAGCCTGCGGCGTGCGCGGGCGCTGCCGGACGTGCCCACGATGGAGGAAGCGGGCGTCAGCGGCTACGAAGTGCTGGAGTGGAATCCCATCCTCGCTCCGGCCGGTATTTCGCCCTCGGTGAAGCAGAAGCTGGCCGCTGCCATTGCCAGGGCCATGGCCGAACCCGAGGTGCTCGGACGCGTGCGCAGCCTGAGCGGCGAGGTGTTCGCCGGCGGCCCGGAGCAGGCCGCGGCCTTCCTGAAGAAGCAGCAGGGGCTGTGGGCGCAGGTGGTGCGCGAGCGCAAGATCAGCGTGGGCTGAGGCCTTGCCCGCACCACCTCCTTCGGGCTGGGACTGCCATGTGCACGTGTTCGACGGCAGCGCGCCGTCGGCGCAGGCGCATTACCGGCCCGTGCCGCGGCCGCTGGCGCAGATCGAGCAGCTTGCCGGCGCCCACGGCTGCGGGCACCTCGTGCTGGTGCAGCCGAGCGTCTACGGGACCGACAACACGCTGGTGCTGGAGGGCTTGCGCGGCAGCGCCGGGCGGCATCGCGGGGTCGTGGTGCTGCACGGTGGCGAAAGCGATGCCGACCTCGACGTGATGCATGCCGCGGGCGTGCGCGGCGTGCGCTTCAACTTCGTGTCGCCGGTGGGGAGTTCGCAGGACGAGGTACCGGCCTTGCTGGACCGCCTGGCACCGCGCCTGCGCCGCCTGGGCTGGCATGTGCAGTGGTACGCCAGCCCGCGGCAGCTGGCGCAGATCGCGCAATGGCAGCGCGCGCACGGCCTGACCTTCGTGCTGGACCACCTGGCGGGTATGACGCCGTTGCACGGCGAAGATGCCGAAGCGTGGAAGGCACTCGCGTGGCTCGCCGAGGCCGGAACGTGGATCAAGTTGTCGGGGTGGTACCGCTTGCAGGCGCAGGCGCCGTACGAAGCCTTGCATCCGGTGATTCGCCGCGTGGCGGAACTGTTTGCCGCCAGGATGGTCTGGGGCAGCGACTGGCCGCACACCAGTTTCGCGCCGCACGAATTGCCGGCGTATGGGAGCGTGTGGAGCCCGGTGGTGCAGGCTTTGGGGGAAGAGCGGGCGCGGAAGGTGCGGGACGCGGGGAAGGGCTTGTACGCGTGATCACCGGGGTTCGCCTGCGGGCTCACCACCGGCCTACGGGACCTCGTAGGTCGGGGTGAGCCGAGGCGAACCCCGACACCAGGTGCCAACGCAAAACCTTAGGTGGGTTGCCCCGAAGCCGCACCCCAAAACCAAGCTCACGTTGCCTTGAACGGCACCACCACCTGCCGCTGCTCGCCGAGCCCATCGATCCCCAGCGTCATCACGTCGCCCTTCTTCAGGAACCTCGGCGGCTTCATGCCCAGGCCCACGCCGGGGGGCGTGCCGGTGGTGATGATGTCGCCCGGCTCCAGCGTCATGAAGTGGCTGCAATAGCTCACGAGCTTGGCGCAATTGAAGATCATCGTGCGCGTGTTGCCGGTCTGCATGCGCTGGCCGTTCACGTCCAGCCACATGCCCAGGCGCTGCACGTTCGGGATCTCGTCGGCCGTCACGAGCCACGGACCCACGGGACCGAAGGTGTCGCAGCCCTTGCCCTTGTCCCACTGCGTGCCGCGCTCCAGCTGGTATTCGCGCTCGCTCACGTCGTTGACGATCGTGTAGCCGGCGACATAGGCGAGCGCCTTGCTCGTGGGAACGTAGCGCGCCGTCGTGCCGATCACGATGCCCAGCTCCACCTCCCAGTCGCCCTTGACCGAGCCGCGCGGCAGCATCACGGGGTCGTTGGGGCCCTGGATGCAGCTCGTCGCCTTCATGAAGATGATCGGCTCCGCCGGGATCGGCATGCCGGCCTCGGCGGCGTGGTCGGAGTAGTTCAGGCCGATGGCGATGAACTTCGGGACCCGCGCGACCGGGCAGCCGAAGCGCGGGTTGCCGCGCACGGCCGGCAGCTTGGCCGGGTTGGCCTTGCGGATGCGCGTCAGGCCCACCTGCCCCAGCTGCTCGGGGCCGATGTCCGGCACCACGCCGCTCAGGTCACGCAGCTTGCCTTCGTCGTCGATCAGGCCCGGCTTTTCCTTGCCGGGATTGCCGTAGCGAACCAATTTCATGGGAGTTTCTTTCCTCGGTTGTTGGTCTTAGTAAGTGGAGCGGCCGCCGGAGAGGTCGAACACGGCGCCCGTGGAGAACGAGCATTCCTCCGTGCACAGCCAGCCGACCAGCGCCGCGATCTCCTCGGGCGTGCCGAAGCGTCCCATGGGAATCTTGGACAGCATGAAATCGATGTGCTGCTGCGTCATCTGGTCGAAGATCGCCGTCTTCACCGCCGCCGGCGTCACGCAGTTGACGCGCACGCCGGTGTCGGCGAGTTCCTTGCCCAGCGACTTGGTCAGCGCCATCACGGCGGCCTTGCTCGCGCTGTAGGCGCTGGCGTTGGGATTGCCGTCCTTGCCGGCGACCGAGGCGATGTTGACGATGCGGCCGTAGTTCGCCGAGCGCATCGCCGGCACCACCTCGCGGCAGCAGAGGAACAGGCCATTGAGGTTGACGTCGATCACCTGCCGCCAGGCATCCACCGGGTAGTCCCACACCTTGGTGTTCGGCCCCGTGATGCCGGCGCTGTTGACGAGCGCATCGATCCTGGTCTCGCGCGCCAGCGTCGCCTGCACCGCCGCCCGTACCGACGTCTCACTCGCCACGTCGACCTGCACGAAGTTCGCGGCACCGAGTTCCCTGGCCGCGCGCGCGCCGCCTGCCTCGTCGCGGTCCCACACGGTCACCCGGCCGCCCGAGGCGATCAGGCGCTGCGCGATCGCGAAGCCGAGGCCGGTGGCGCCGCCCGTGACGACCGCATGGCGGCCCTTGAAATCCAGCTGGTTCATATCGTCATTCCCCCATCCACCGCGTAGGCCTGCCCCGTGACGAACACCGCTTCGTCGCTGGCCAGGTACACGACCACCGGCGCGATCTCCTCGGGCGTCGCCAGGCGTCCCATCGGCTGCCGCGCGATGAACGCCTTGCGCGCGGCCACCGGGTCGTCGAAGGCATTGATGCGGTCCTGCAGCGAAGGCGTGTCGACCGTGCCCGGGCAGATGCAGTTGCAGCGGATGCCGTTGGCCACGTAATCCGCCGCCACGCTCTTGGTCAAGCCGATCACCGCCGCCTTGGTGGTGCCGTAGATGAAGCGATTGGGCAGGCCCTTGATGCTGCTGCAGACGCTGGCCATGTTGATGATGCTGCCGCGGCCGCGGCCGCCGTCGTTCTGCAGCATGCGCGGCAGCGCCGCCTGGATCGCCCAGAACTGCGCGCGCACGTTCAGGTTCAGCGCGAAGTTCCATTCCTCGTCGGTGGCCTGCAGCACGGTGCCGCCATGCACGAAGCCGGCGCAATTGAACAGCACGTCGATCTGCGGCATCCCGGCGATCACCTTGCCGATGGCCTGCTTGTCCAGCACGTCCAGCTGCACGCAGCGGATGCCTGGTACGCCTTCGTAGCTGTCCAGGAGCTTCGGGTTCACGTCCGTCGCCCAGACTTGCGCGCCCTCGGCGGCCAGGGCGATCGCCGTCGCGCGGCCGATGCCCTGCCCCGCGGCGGTGACCAGGGCGGTTCTGTTCTTCAGTCGCACGAGCGCTCCTTCGACTAGGGGAACTTCCGGATTCGGAGACCGGCAAGACACCGGATAGTAATTGGTCAGGCCACTTGTCCAATCAGTAGCACCCCTAGCTTCCGCCCCATGCCCCTGCAAGCCGTCGAGTCCAGTCGCCTGTACCGCCAGATCGCGGAGCAGCTGCGTGGGCTGATCACCGGCGGCGAGTTCGAGGCAGGCACGCGGCTGCCGGCGGAACGCGACCTCGCCAAGCAGCTGGGGGTGAGCCGCCCTTCCGTGCGCGAGGCGCTGATCGCGCTGGAGGTGGAAGGCTGGGTCGAGGTCCGCACGGGCTCGGGCATCTACGTGCAGCCGCCGCAGCACCGCAGCGGCGCGACCTCGCCGCGCAACGGCAACGGCACGGGCACCGACTGGGGGCCGCTGGAACTGATGCGCGCGCGCGAGCTGGTGGAAAGCGAAGTCGCGGCCCTGGCCGCGCGGCACGCACGCAAGACACACGTGAGTGCGATGACCAGCGCATTGCAGCGCATGCGCGAGGAAGCGGCGGCCGGCGTCGAGCCGCGCGAGGGCGACGAGGCCTTCCACAACGCCATCGCGCAGGCCTGCGGCAACGAGGTGCTCTCTGACACCGTGCGCAGCTACTGGAGCGCACGCCACGGCCCGCTGTTCGCGCGGCTGGGTGACTACTTCGAGAACCCGGCCTCCTGGAGCGCCGCGGTCGAGGAACACACGCTGGTGCTGGACGCGATCCGCGCGCACGATGCGCAGGCCGCCCGCGAGGCCATGCAGAAGCACCTGAAGAAAGCCACCAGTCGATACAGCGCGAGCTGGCGCCGCGCCAACCATTCCTGACGCCAGAACCACCCTAGGAGACACCATGAGCAAACGCCTGACCCTGAAACTCGTCGCGGCCTGTGCCCTGGCCGCGGCCGTCGCCGCGCCCGTGCATGCGCAGACCAAGCTGAAGTGGGCCCACGTGTACGAGACCTCCGAGCCGTACCACAAGTGGTCGGTGTGGGCGGGCGAGGAGTTCAAGAAGCGTACCAACGGCAAGTTCGACATCAAGGTGTTCCCCGCTTCAAGCCTGGGCAAGGAAAGCGAGATCAACCAGGGCCTGCAGCTCGGCACGGTGGACATCATCCTCACCGGCGCGTCCTTCGCGGCC
>DATAGN010000182.1:0-2545 GCA_036263715.1 Ramlibacter sp. | reverse complement strand
TCTTCTTCGGCATGGACCAGTTCCGCGACGAACTGCCCGGCTCGAACATCAAAGGCAAGAACCCGCTGAAGGACGTGCGCGTGCGCAAGGCGCTGTACCAGGCCATCGACAGCGACGCCCTGCACAAGGTGACGATGCGCGGCCTGTCGCAGCCCACCGGCACGCTGGTGGCGCCGCAGGTGGCCGGCTGGAAGGAATCGCTGCACAAGCGCCTGCCGTACGACCAGGCCGCGGCCAAGCGCCTGCTGGCCGAAGCGGGCTACCCGGACGGCTTCGAGGTGGACTTCGCCTGCCCGAACAACCGCTACATCAACGACGAGGAAATCTGCCAGGCCGTGACCGCCATGTGGTCGCGCATCGGCGTGCGCGCCAAGCTGCGCACCCTGCCGCTGGTGACCTACTTCCCGATGATCCAGCGCCACGAAGCCAGCATCTACATGCTGGGCTGGGGCGTGCCGACCTTCGACGCGCTCTACAGCCTGCAGTCGCTCACGCGCAGCATGGGCCAGGGCGGCGACGGCAACTACAACATCGGCCGCTACAGCAACCAGCGCATGGACTACGTGGTGGACCGCATCAAGTCGGAAACCGACAAGCCGGTGCGTGACCGCCTCCTGAGCGAAGGCCTGGAAATCAGCAACGAGACCGTCTCGCACATCCCGCTGCACAACCAGATCATCCCCTGGGCGATGAAGCGGAACATCGACGTGGTGCACCGCGCGGACAACCGCCTGGACTGGCGCCTGATCAAGGTGAATTGACCGTGGTGGCCGGGCTGCGTGCCCGGCCATTCGTTTAGGTCTAAAGGAAACTCCGGAGTCGGCACGCAGCTTGCTGCTGCTAGCATCGGCAGCCCTTTCGCGTGCTCATCGAATGTTTGCTTTCATCCTGCGCCGCCTGATCCAGGCCCTCGTGGTCATGGTCACGGTGGCCTTCATCGCCTTCCTGCTGTTCCAGTACGTGGGCGACCCGGTCGTGTTCCTGCTCGGACAGGACGCCACCGCCCAACAGATCCGCGAACTGCGCGCCGACCTGGGGCTGGACAAGCCCTTCTTCGTGCAGTTCTGGCATTTCCTGGCCAATGCCGCCCAGGGCGAATTCGGCCTGAGCCTGCGCCAGGGCGCCAAGGTCTCGCGCCTGATCGCCGAACGCTTCCCGGCCACGCTGGAACTGGCGCTCATCGCCGCCGGCCTGGCCCTGCTCATTGGCATCCCCATGGGCGTGTACGCGGCGCTCAAGCGCGGCACCTTCATGACCCAGGTGTTCATGACGATCTCGCTGCTGGGCGTGTCGCTGCCCACCTTCCTGATCGGCATCCTGCTGATCCTGCTGTTCGCGGTCACGCTCGGCTGGTTCCCCAGCTTCGGGCGCGGCGAGACGGTGAAGGTCGGCTGGTGGTCCACCGGCCTGCTCACGGCCAAGGGCTGGCACCACATCGTGCTGCCGGCCGTGACGCTGGCGATCTTCCAGCTCACCCTGATCATGCGGCTGGTGCGCGCGGAGATGCTGGAGGTGCTGCGCACCGACTACATCAAGTTCGCGCGCGCCCGCGGCCTGAGCAACCGCGCCATCCACTTCGGCCACGCGCTGAAGAACACGCTGGTGCCGGTGATGACGATCACCGGCCTGCAGCTCGGCGGCCTGATCGCCTTCGCCATCATCACGGAGACGGTGTTCCAGTGGCCCGGCATGGGCCTGCTGTTCATCCAGGCGGTGACCTTCGCCGACATCCCGGTGATGGCCGCCTACCTGTGCCTGATCGCGCTGATCTTCGTCGTGATCAACCTGGTGGTCGACCTGCTGTACTTCGCGGTGGACCCGCGCCTGCGCGTGTCGAACGCCGGAGGCCACTGATGCTCGGCCCACTCGGCAACGCGCGCCTGGCGCACGCGCGGCCCTTCGCGCACATCGCCAGGTTCCACCCGGAGCTCACGGCCTTCCGGCGCGACCTGCACGCCCACCCGGAACTCGGTTACGAGGAGGTCTACACCTCCGGGCGCATCCAGGAGGCGCTGCGCCTGTGCGGCGCCGACGAGATCCATCCCGGCATCGGCAAGACCGGCGTGGTCGGCGTGATCCGCGGCCGGACCAATACCTCGGGACGCATGATCGGCCTGCGCGCCGACATGGACGCCCTGACCATGACCGAGGGCAACGACTTCCCCTGGAAGTCGACGCGGCAGGGGATGATGCACGGCTGCGGCCACGACGGCCATGTCGCCATGCTGGTGGGGGCGGCGCGCTACCTGGCCGAGACCCGCAACTTCGACGGCACGGCGGTGCTGATCTTCCAGCCGGGCGAGGAAGGCTTCGCCGGCGCCAAGGCGATGATCGAGGACGGCCTCTTCCAGCGCTGGAACGTCGACTCCGTGTACGCCATGCACAACTGGCCCGGCCTCAAGCCCGGCTGCTTCGGCATCCGCCACCAGGCCATGATGGCCTCGGCCGACAAGGTCACCATCGAGATCACGGGCAAGGGCGGCCATGGCGCGCATCCCTACCTCGCGGTCGACCCGGTGCTGGTCGCGGCGCACATCATCACCGC
>DATAGN010000181.1:0-6765 GCA_036263715.1 Ramlibacter sp. | reverse complement strand
CCGAACTCCACCTCCCCCTGGGCGACGGAGGTGCCGTTGCCCGACGTGATGCTGCCGAGCGTCACGTTGGCGAGCACGAGGCTGTCGCCCGTGCGCAGGTCCGTGACCATGTCGACACCCAACGTGCCCGCTGCCGCGCCGTCGAAGAGGAAGCTGTCGTTGCCGCCACCGCCGGTGAGCGTGTCGTCGCCGCCGCCGCCGCTGATGTAGTCGGTCTCGGTCCCACCCACGATGCGGTCGCCGACGGTGCCGCCGACGATGATCAATTGCTCGATGCCGGTGAGCGTGTCGGTGCCACCCAGGCCATCGAGCTGGGTGCTGCTGGCGCCGGCAACGAGCGTGGAGGTGAAGTTGACGGCCGTGCCGCTCGCCGAGAAGTCGTAGCGCGCGGCGTCGAGGCCGTCACCGCCTTCCAGCAGGTCGTTGCGGCAACGCTTGTTTCAGCCCGTGAACTGCGTGCGAAAACCGTTCCAGACCTGGTCGTAGTCCGGCTGCAGGTTGCCCGCGGCGAGCGCCTGCGCGGTGGGCCGGAACACGTGGCGGCTCTCGAACATGAAGGCGAGCGTGCCTTCCAGCTTGTGCGGCTTCAGGTCGGCCGCGCTCGCCTTGTCGAACGTGGCGGCATCGGGTCCGTGCGCCAGCATCGAGTTGTGCAGGCTCACGCCGCCGGGCACGAAGCCCTCGGCCTTGGCGTCGTAGACGCCGTGCACCAGGCCCATGAACTCGCTCATCACGTTGCGGTGGAACCAGGGCGGGCGGAAGGTGTCCTCCGCCACCATCCAGCGCGGAGGGAAGATGACGAAGTCGCAGTTGGCGACGCCGGGCGTGTCGCTGCCGGAAGTCAGCACGGTGTTGATCGAGGGATCCGGGTGGTCGAAGGACACGGTGCCGATCGCCATGAAGCGCGCCAGGTCGTACTTGTAGGGAACCAGGTTGCCGTGCCAGGCGACCACGTCCAGCGGCGTGCCCGCGAGTTCACCCACCCAGAAGCCGCCCAGGAACTTGTTCACCAGCTGCACGGCGCCTTGCCGGCTTTCGTAGGCAGCGACCGGCGCCAGGAAGTCGCGCGCGTTGGCCAGGCCGTTGGAGCCGATCGGCCCCAGCTCCGGCAGGCGGAACGGCGCACCGTAGTTCTCGCACAGGTAGCCGCGCGCGCTGCCGTCCGGCAGCTCGATGCGCATGCGCATGCCGCGCGGCACCACCGCC
Source organism: Ramlibacter sp. (assembly GCA_036263715.1). Taxonomy (GTDB): domain Bacteria; phylum Pseudomonadota; class Gammaproteobacteria; order Burkholderiales; family Burkholderiaceae_C; genus Ramlibacter. Next base: position 5,559 of record DATAGN010000181.1, on the reverse strand, counting down.
ATCTCGCCGGGCTGCACGTGCAGGCGGCCCAGCTCCGTGTGCAGCAGCAAGGCCCCTGCCTGCGGCACCAGCAGCATCTCGCCGTCGGAGTTGACGAAGTAGCGGTCCATCGAGCGCGTGGCACGGTACACGTGGGCCGACACGCCGGCCTGTGCGTGTGCATCGCCGTTGCCGGCCACCGTGAGCACGCCATCGATGAAGTCGACGGGCGCAGCCGGCATGGGCCACGGGTCCCAGCGCAGGCGGTTGGCGGGCGTGGCGGCATCGGTGAACGGCCCGGTCTGCCAGCTGTTGGCCGCGAGCGGCTCGAAGCGGCCGTGCGCCGCCGACGGGCGCATGCGGTACATCCAGGTACGCTGGTTCTGGTGGCGCGGCGCCGTGAAGGCCGTGCCCGAAAGCAGCTCCGCGTACAGGCCATGCGGCGCCTTCTGCGGCGAATTGCGGCCCACCGGCAGCGCGCCGGCCTGCGCTTCGCTTTCGAACTGGTTGCCGAAGCCGCCCTGGTAGGCCAGGGCCGCGGCGAGGGAGGTGGGGGCGTTCATGCCCCGATTTTCTACCGGACGGCGCCGCCGTGCCGCGCGCGCGCCTCGGCCAGCATCTCGCGCAGCGTCTGCCGCTCCTCGATCGTGGCGCGCTGCTCCTTCGGCAGGGCCTGCACGGCGGCCTCGGCTTCCTGCAGCGCCGCGTACGCCGCCTCGCGCTGCTCCGCCGGCGCGTCGTGGGCGAGTTCCAGGTAGGTGGCCAGCCGCCGGCGCAGCCGGCCCACCGCGGTCTTGGTCTTTCCCCGCGGGCTCAGCAGGGACAGCGCCACCGTCAGCACGAGGATGCCGACGATCACCACCAGCGACTCCAGCGTGTCGATCTCCACCACCTCGACCGGCTGGCCCTTGTTGATGAAGGGCACGTTGTTCTCGTGCAGCGCATGCAGCACCAGCTTGACGCCGATGAAGGCCAGGATCGCGGCCAGTCCGTACGAGAGGTACAGCAGGCGTTCCAGCAGGCCTTCGATCAGGAAGAACAGCTGGCGCAGGCCGAGCAGCGAAAAGGCCGTGGCGGTGAAGACGATGAAGACGTCCTGCGTCAGGCCGAAGATGGCGGGCACCGAGTCGAGCGCGAACAGCACGTCGGTCAGGCCCAGTGCGACGATGACCAGCACCATCGGCGTCATGCGGCGGTGGCCGTCCACGGTGGTGAAGAGCCGGTCCCCGTCGTAGTGGCTGGTGGTGGGGATCAGCTTGCGCGTCAGGCGCAGCACGATGCCTTCTTCCTCCGCGTGGCGCTTGTCTTCCGGCACCAGCATGTGCCCCGCCGTGACGAGCAGGATCAGTCCGAAGAGGTAGAACACCCAGGCAAAGCGCTCCAGCAGCGCGGCGCCCAGGAAGATGAAGCCCGCGCGCGCCAGCAGCGCGACGACGATGCCGATCAGCAGCGCCTTCTGCTGGTCTTCGCGCGGCACCTTGAAGCTGTTCATGATCACCAGGAACACGAACACGTTGTCGACCGACAGCGCCTTCTCGGTCAGGTAGCCGGCGAAGTACTCCGTGCCCATCTTGCTGCCGCCGAGGAAGAAGACGGCGACGCCGAAGAGCACCGCCACGCCGATGTAGGCGGCCGACCAGCGGGCCGCCTCGCGCAGCGTGGGCACGTGCGCGGTCCGGATGTGGAAAAAGTAATCGAAGAGCAGCAAGCCCACGATCAGCGCGATCGTCAGCGGCCACACCAGCGCTCCCTGCATCATCCGGTCGTCTTCCCTTCGACCACCAGCATAGCGGCGGCGAGGTCTTCCAGGGCGAGGCCGACCGACTTGAACACGGTGCGCTGCGCGAGGTCGCGCTGCACGGTCGCCGCTGCGCGCGCAAGCGTCGCCAGCGTGCCGCGCACGTCGGCCGGCGTGATCACGCCGCGTTGCAGCGGGCCCAGCAGTTCGCCGCTTTTCTTGAGCGCTTCCTCGGTGTCGAGATAAAGCGCGGCGCCGGCGAAGCAGGCATCGTCGGCCTCGCGCATGGCGGGCGTGAAGCTGCCGATCAGGTCCAGGTGGGTGCCCGGTCGCAGCCATGCGCCGTGCACGACGGGGGCCAGCGTGGCGCAGCTCACGATGTCGGCGCTGCCGCAGGCCGCGGCGAGGTCGGCCACGGCGCGTGCGGCCAGGCCCTGGTCCTGCCACTCGCGCGCGAGTGCCTGCGCCTTGGCCGCATCGCGGGCCCACACCAGCACCTCGTCGATGGGCCGCACGGTGCGGTACGCGTGCGGCAGCAGCCGGGCGATGCGGCCGGCGCCCACGACCAGCAGGCGCCGCGCGTCCCTGGGCGCGAGCCAGTCCGCCGCCAGCGCCGAAGTGGCAGCGGTGCGCCGCGTGGTGAGCACGTCACCGTCGATCAGGGCCAGCGGCACGCCGGTCGTGCCGTCGTGCAGCAGGTAGCTCGCATGCAGGCCCGGCAGGCCGCGCTGCGCGTTGCCCGGAGCGATGTTGATCACCTTGATGCCGTAGTACCGTCCCGGGATCCATGCCGGCATGATCAGGGAGGTGAAGGGCGTCCCGCCAGGCACCGCGACTTCATGCACGTGGCGGGTGGGGACCTCGCAGCCGCCCGCGAACAGGGCGCGCAGGGCGGGCACCAGGCGGTCGAAGGGCAGGGCGGCTTCGGTGGCGGCGGCGTCGAAGGTCTGCATGGCGCCCCGGAAGCATACGCGCGGTGGGACAATGGCCGATTGGCTTGCCTCAGCAGGTCCTGGAAGAATCCATGCTCGACCGCAGCCTGCACACCATTCTCGTGGTCGACGACCACCCGGCGAACCGCTACGCGCTGGGCAAGATCCTCACGAGCGCGGGCTACAAGGTCACCGAGGGGTGCAACGGCCAGGAGGCGCTGGAGAAGGCCTGGACTTCGTCCGCCCTGGTGCTCGACGTGCACCTGCCGGACATCGACGGCTTCGAGGTGTGCCGCCAGCTGCGCCTGCGCGACCCCGGCCACGCGCTGCCGATCGTGCATGTATCGTCGGTGCATGTGACGGGGTTCTCCCAGTCGCGCGCACAGAGGCTCGGTGCGGACGCCTACCTGCTCAGCCCGGTGTCGCGCGACACGCTGCTGGGCACCATGGACAAGCTGCTGCAGACCGGCGGGCGCAAGGCGGCGGTCGCGACCTGAGGCTGCTCAGGCGGCCGCCAGCGCGCGCTGGCCGCGGCGCTCCCACCAGAGATCGAAGAAGTAGTGGGCCACGGCGTTGGCCAGCGGCTCGAGCACCGCGTAGGCCGTCATGGCCACGAGGCTGCCGCCGAGGGCGATGCCCACGCCCACGGCGACGAACAGGTGCGACACGCCCAGCAAGCCCGATTTCATCAGCGCCTGCTCCTTGCGGCTGCGGCCCTCGCCGATGCGCAGCTGCGTGAGGCGGTGCGCCACGACCGTGTTCACCGCCGGCTCGACCAAGGCCAGCAGGCCGGCCAGCACGAAGGTGCCGGTGAGCAACCACCCGATGCCGACCGCCAGCGCGAGGTGGATCACCGCGAAGGAGAGGGTCTTGGCGAGGCTGGAGTGCGTGCGAAGCTGCATGGCTGAATGATAGGGATTCTCATTCAGCTGCGTGATTGAGATAGACGATGGCAATGATTGGTATGTCCATCATCCCGTCGCGGGGGCGGACTGGCGATCAGCGCTTGTGTCGGTCCGCCTCTGCGCGCAGCTCATCGCCATGCTCATCCAGCGCAGGTGCCGCGAACGGCTGCGGGCCCGGCGTCCGCCCGAACACCCACGCCCGCGTGAAACCGCGGTAGCGGCCCACCACGGGGTGCGTGAAGTCGGTGACCATCTCCTCTGCCTGCACCTGCGGGAAGTCGAACATGTCCTCGATGGTGCGCGCGGCCGCGCAGGGCACTTCTTCGCCGAAGTGGGCCTCCCATTCCAGCGCGCTGCGCTGCGCCAGGGCCGCATGCAGCCTGGGCACGATCTCCTGCTGGTGCTGCGCGCGCTTGCGCACGCTGTCGTAGCGCTCCACCAGCAGGTCCTGCAGCCCCGTCTTCTCGCACAGCGCCTGCCAGAAGTGGCCGGTGTTCGCGGAGATGTAGAGGAAGCCGTCGCGCGTGGGGTGGATGCCGGTGATGCCGCCCGAGCGCATGTCGCGGCCCACCTCGCGCGGCTCACCCTCGGCCCACACCATGCGCGCCGACTGCATGGCCAGAGCGGAGCGCAGCAGGGACACGCCGATCTCCTGGCCGCGCCCGCTCTTCTCCCGTTCGTACAGCGCGGCGCTCACGCCCCCGGCCACCAGCGAGGCCGCGTAGTAATCGACCACGGAGCCGTACACGATCTGCGGCGGCCCTTCGGCCGGCCCCTGCAAGGCGCACATGCCGGTCATCGTCTGCAGCACCTGGTCGTAGCCGGCCTTGTCCTTCAGCGGCCCCTGTTCGCCGTAGCCGGTGACGGCGCAGTAGATGAGGCGCGGATTGCGTTCGCGCAGCTGCTCCCAGGCGATCCCCAGGCGTGCGGGGACACTGGGGCGGAAGTTGTGCACCAGCACGTCGGCGCCGTCGACCAGGGCCAGCAGCCGCTGCAGGTCCTGGGGGTCCTTGAGGTCCAGCACCATGCCGCGCTTGCTGCGGTTCACGCCCAGGAAGGCGCGGCTTTCGCTCGCCAGGGTCGACGGGTACTTGCGCAGGTTGTCGCCCGCGGGCGGCTCGATCTTGATCACCTCGGCGCCCAGGTCGGCCAGCAGCGCGCAGCCGTAGGGACCGGCGATGTAGGCGCTGAGGTCCAGCACGCGGATGCCGGCCAGCGGTCCGGCTAAAGCGGTGTTCATGGCCATGGCAGGTGGATCATCAGGCGTCGGCCAGGCCGAGGCGGCGCGCGAGGGCGACCACGGCCTGCGCCCGCTGCAGGAAGGGCTTGTCGATCATGCGGCCGTCCACCATCCACGCGCCGAGGCCTCGCGCCTGCGCGTCGCCGGCGGCCTGGCACACCTTCAGCGCATGCGCTATTTCCTCGTCGCTCGGGCGGAATGCCTCGTTGGCCAGCGGCACCTGGCTCGGATGGATGCACGACTTGCCCGCGAAGCCCAGGCGCCGCGCGAGCTGCGCCTCGGCGACGAAGCCTTGCGTGTCCCGCACGTCCGCGAAGGCGCCGTCGTAGGCGTCCACGCCAGCCTCGCCGGCGGCCATGCGCACCTGGAACAGCACCTGACGCACGGCACTCTCCTCGCGGCGGGACACGCCCAGCGGCTCGAAGAGGTCGCCCAGCCCGACCTGCAGGCCCATCACGCGTGCATCGGCGGCGGCGATGGACGCAGCTTCGCGCAGCGCCCGCGGCGTCTCGATGTTCAGCAGCAGCCGCACCGGTCGCGTCACCCCGTTGGCGCGCTCCGCGCGCGCGAGCGCTGCGGCCGCCGCGCGCACGTCGTCGGCGCACTGCGGCTTGGGCAGGTTCAGCACGTGCAGGCCGGCTTGCACCACGGCTGCGAGATCCGCCTCGAAGTGCGGCGTGTCCATGGCGTTGACCCGCACGATCACGAGCTTGTCGGTCGCGGGCAGCTCGCGCAGCCAAGCACCCACGCTGTCGCGAGCCTCGG
>DATAGN010000180.1:0-2004 GCA_036263715.1 Ramlibacter sp. | reverse complement strand
GCCGCGCATCCTGTTCCTGGACGAGGCCACCTCGCACATCGACTCCGAGACGGAACAGCTCGTGCAACGCACCCTCGCCGAACTGCGCGGCCAGGTCACCATCGTCGCCATCGCCCACCGGCTCTCCACGGTGCGGGATGCCGACCGCATCGTGGTCCTGAACCACGGGCGGATCGCCGAACTCGGCACCCATCCCGAGCTGATGGCGATCCCCGGCGGGCTGTACCAGCGGCTTTACCAGTTGCAGCAGCTGGAGGAGGCGGACTGACGCCCCCGCGCCTGGCGGATTGCTGCAATACTTTTCAGGTGCGCCCCATCGTCCCGCCCCACCCCTCGCAACCCCGCCGCCGCGAGCTGCTGTGCGCCGCCGCGGCCGTGGTCGCGTGCCCGGCATTCGCGGCGGCCGCATCCCCCTATCCCTTGCATCCCATCACCCTGGTCGTCCCCTGGCCCGCGGGAGGCCAGACCGACCTGACCATGCGTCTGCTGGCCGAGACCGCCGGCCGCATGCTCGGCCAGCCGGTCGTGGTGGAGAACCGGCCGGGTGCGGCCGGCACGCTGGTGGCGCCCGCGCTGAAGAACGCCGCGCCGGATGGCTACACGATCGGGCAGTTGCCGATCACCGTGTACCGAGCCGCCCTGCAACGCAAGGTGCCGTGGGATCCGCTGAAGGACATCACGCCGGTGATCCAGGTTTCCGGCGTCACCTTCGGCATCGTGGTGCCCGCCGCCAGTCCGCTGCAGGACGTGGCGGACCTCGTCGCCTGGGCCCGCCGGAACCCGGGCCGGCTCACCGTGGGCTCCACCGGCATCGGCAGCACGGCGCACCTGGCGATGGAAGACGTGCTGTCGCGCGAAGGCGTGAAGTACGTCCACGTGCCGTACAAGGGCACGGCGGACCAGATGCTGGCGGTGGCCGGCGACACGCTGATGGTGGGCGTCAACTCCACCGGGTTCGCGCCCTACGTGGACACCGGCAAGCTGCGGCTGCTGGCGATCTTCAGCGCGCAGCGCAGCCGGCGCTGGCCCCAGGTCCCCACTCTGGTCGAACTCGGCTACGCCGACGCGGTCTACACGTCGCCTTACGGCATCGGCGCTCCCGCGGGCACGCCGCCCGCCGTGCTGCGCCAGCTGCACGACGCCTTCCGCAGCGCCATGTTCGATCCGCAGCACCTGCGGGAACTGGCGCGCTACGACCAGGAGCCGGAGTACCTCGGCACCGCGGACTACGCACGGCAGGTGCAGGCGATCGCGCTGCGCGAGCGCGTGCTGCTCGCGCGGCTGGGGCTGGGGCTGGCGCAGTGAAGGCGCAGCTGCTGGCGGCCTGCCTGCTGGTCGCCGCCGCCAGTGCCCTCGCGCGCGACACCGGCAAGGTGTTCGTGTCGTCCGAGAAGGACAACGCCATGACCGTCATCGACGGCAGCCGCGCCGAAGTCACCGGCACCATCCCTCTTTGCCGGCGGCCGCGCCACATGCAGCTCACCCCGGACCGGCAGCAGTTGCTGGTGGCGTGCAGCGACGACCATCGCGTGCTGGTGGTGGACGTGGCCAGCGGCAAGCCGCTCGCACGCCTCGAAGTCGGCGAGGACCCCGAGATGTTCGACATCAGCCCCGACGGCGGCATGCTGTACGTGTCGAACGAAGAAGACGCCGCGATGACGGCTTTCGACCTGAGGACGCGCAAGAAGGCGTTCGAGGTCAAGGTGGGCGGCGAACCCGAGGGCGTGAAGACCAGTGCCGACGGCAAGCTGGTGTACGTCGCCTCGGAGGTCGCCAGCATGGTGCACGTGATCGACGTCACGGCCCGCAAGGTCCTGAAGAACATCCCCGTCGGCAAGCGGCCGCGGCGCTTCCTGCTGGCCGGTGGCGAGCTGTGGGTGAGCAACGAACTGGATAGCAGCGTCAGCATCATCCGGACCAGCGACCACACGGTGCAGGCCACGGTTTCCTTCCTGCCGCAAGGCATGCGGCGCGAGGACGTGACGCCGGTGGGCATGGCGCTCG
>DATAGN010000179.1:0-3910 GCA_036263715.1 Ramlibacter sp. | reverse complement strand
CACGTCCGACTTCGGCCTGCAGCTGCGCGAGAAGCAGAAGGTCAAGCGGATGTACGGCATCCTGGAAAAGCAGTTCCGCCGCTACTTCGAGGAAGCCGACCGCCGCAAGGGCAACACCGGCGCCAACCTGCTGTTCCTGCTGGAGTCGCGCCTGGACAACGTGGTGTACCGCATGGGCTTCGGCTCCACGCGCGCCGAAGCGCGCCAGCTGGTGGGCCACAAGGCGATCACGGTCAACGGCAAGGCCGTCAACATCCCGTCGTACCTGGTGAAGCCGGGCGACGTGATCGCCGTGCGCGAGAAGTCCAAGAAGCAGAACCGCGTGGTCGAGGCCCTGCAGCTGGCCACCCAGGTCGGCATCCCGGCCTGGATCGAAGTGAACGTGGACAAGGCCGAAGGCACCTTCAAGAAGGTCCCGGACCGCGACGAGTTCGGCGCCGACATCAACGAATCGCTGATCGTCGAACTGTATTCGCGCTAAAGCGAGCGGGCGGGGCCGATGGCCGCTGCCCGGTGAAGTGTTTTTTCATACCCCACGCCGGGCACGGCGATGGGGCCCCAGCCTTACCGGTGTAACGAGCCGGGGGTATTGAGAGGAAAGTCCTGCATGCAAACCAACCTGCTGAAACCCAAGTCCATCAACGTGGAACAGCTTGGCACCAACCGTGCCAAGGTGACCCTGGAGCCCTTCGAGCGCGGCTACGGCCACACGCTGGGCAACGCGCTGCGCCGGGTCCTGCTCTCGTCGATGGTCGGGTACTCGGCGACGGAGGTGACCATCGCCGGTGTCCTGCACGAGTACTCGTCCATCGACGGGGTGCAGGAAGACGTGGTGGGCATTCTCCTGAACCTCAAGGGCGTGGTGTTCAAGCTCCACAACCGCGACGAAGTGACCCTGTCGCTGCGCAAGGACGGCGAAGGCGTCGTGACGGCCGCCGACATCCAGACTCCGCATGACGTCGAGATCATCAATCCCGACCACGTGATCGCCACGCTCTCGCAAGGCGGCAAGATCGACATGCAGATCAAGGTGGAAAAGGGCCGCGGCTACGTGCCGGGCAACGTGCGCCGCTACGGCGACGAGCCCACCAAGTCCATCGGCCGCATCGTGCTGGACGCTTCGTTCTCCCCGGTCCGTCGCGTGAGCTACACCGTCGAGAGCGCGCGCGTCGAGCAGCGCACCGACCTGGACAAGCTGGTGATGGAGATCGAGACCAACGGTGCGATCACCGCCGAAGACGCCGTGCGCGCCTCCGCCAAGATCCTGGTCGAACAGCTGGCGGTCTTTGCGCAGCTGGAAGGCTCGGAACTGGCCGCGTTCGACGCGCCGGTGCAGCGCAGCTCGCAGCAGTTCGACCCGATCCTGCTGCGCCCGGTCGACGAACTCGAACTCACGGTTCGTTCCGCGAACTGCCTGAAGGCCGAGAACATCTACTACCTCGGTGACCTGATCCAGCGCACCGAGAACGAGCTGCTGAAGACCCCGAACCTCGGCCGGAAGTCACTCAACGAGATCAAGGAAGTGCTCGCCTCGCGCGGCCTGACCCTTGGCATGAAACTGGAAAGCTGGCCTCCCGCGGGCCTGGACAAGCGTTAATCAACGATTGGTGAACTGGCAGTACCTGACACGGCTGCCTTTTATTCATAAGGAAAGGAACACACCATGCGTCACGGACACGGACTTCGCAAACTCAATCGCACCAGCGAGCACCGCCTCGCCATGCTGCGCAACATGATGGTCTCGCTGCTGCAGCACGAAGCCATCAAGACCACGGTGCCCAAGGCCAAGGAACTGCGCCGCGTCGTCGAACCGATGATCACGCTGGCCAAGGAGCCCACGCTGTCGAACAAGCGCCTGGCCTTCGACCGCCTGCGTGACCGCGAGATCGTGAGCAAGCTGTTCAACGAACTGGGCCCGCGCTACGCGACCCGTCCCGGCGGCTACACGCGCATCCTGAAGATGGGCTTCCGCGTCGGCGACAACGCACCCATGGCGCTGGTCGAATTGGTGGACCGTCCCGAGCCGACGGAAGCGTCCGGCACGGAGCAAGCGGCCGCTGAATAAGCTACAATAGAACCTCTGACGCGCGGTGGAGCAGCCTGGTAGCTCGTTGGGCTCATAACCCAAAGGTCGCAAGTTCAAATCTTGCCCGCGCAACCAAATTCAAAGGCCCTCGAAAGAGGGCCTTTTTTCTTGGCGACTCGCGCCTGGCGGTCGGGTTAAGGCGCCGGAGCCGGCTCGATCTCCAGCGCGTGATCGACGAATCCATCGCCCTGCTCGCAGCGCCAGCGCGCGTGCAGTTGCGCCGAAGCTCGCAGTTCGAGCGCGAGCCAGTTGCGCGCCTCCACCAGTTCGACCTCGCTGCCCGCAAGCGGGTGCATCCGCGCCGCGTGCCCGGGGCCGATCGGCTGCACGGCGCGTGCAGCGCGCTGCAGCAGCTTCATGTAGATCCATTGCACCGGTCCCGTCGTCGGCGGGTGCACGATGCCCGAGGAGATGAGCTCGTGCACGGCGGGCCAGTCGAGCGGGGACGCGGCATCCTTCGCGAAGATGCTGCCCCACGCCGCGGCGTGCACGTCACCGGACACGATGCTGACGCGGATGCGCTTGTCGCGCGCGGTGTCCACCAGCAGTTGCGCGAGCCGCGCGCGCTCGGCCGCATGGTCCGAGTGGCTCCAGTGGTCCCGCAGGTCGTCCGCATTGCTCTCCGTCACGTGCTCGCTGCCGAAGATGTCGTGCAGGTCGTCGACGGCGGTCACGCTCGGGAAGGTCACCGGCACCGAGGAGGCGAACAGCAGGTGGCGCGGCGTCGCCGCACCCGCGGCTGGACCGGCCGCGGGGATGTCACCGACCCAGCGCTGGATGGCCCGCCATGTGCCCTCGCCGAGCACCTGGTCGCGCGTGCGTTCGGTGCGCAGGTCGGCCAGCACCAGTGCCAGGGGGCCGAGCGGCATCGCGCAGCTGAAACCCGGCTGGTCGTCCAGCAGCGGAAGCAGCAGCGGGTCCTGCGTGCGCAAGGCCGACCACGTGACCGGCTGCAGGGCGTTGTCCGGCAGCAGGGGCGCGGGGTGCTGCATCTGGAACACCCAGAAGGCCTTGCGCGCGCAGGCAAAGAGCGCCTGCGGCAAGGGGGCTGCCTGCATGGCCGCCGAGTACGAGCCCCAGCCGTCGAAGATGTCGTGGTCGTCCCACATCATCAGCGTGGGGATGCGCGCCATCGCGTCGGCCGCGTCGAAGCCCGCGCGTGCTTCGTTCCAGGCGCCGCGCCGCGACGGCAGCCAGCGGTCGAGGTAGGTGCTGACGTAGTGGTCCTCGATGCGTGCGCGCGCCGCCGGGGAGACCGGGTACCCTCGTTGCTCGACGTGCGAAAGCTCGGCCCAGGCCTTCAGCTCCTCGAGTTCCTCCCACATCGAATCCATGTAGACCTGGTCGCCGCCCATGAGCAGTGCGTGGAAGCGCCCGGCTCCTTCGTGCCGGTCCACCAGGTCGGACCAGACGCTGGACGCCCGGCCCGCGTACTGGCGCATCTTCTTCGCCTCCGAGAATCCGTTGCAGGACACGCAGGCCAGGCGCAGCGCCAGGTCGTCGGCCGGCACCGTGAAGGACCATGAAACGCCGGCGGCGGCAAAGCCATAGGTGACGCGCTGCTCCTGCGCCGTGAGGGTGGTGCTGAGGTCGTAGCGCAGCACCTGCAAGTCGCCGTGCGCCAGTAGCAGCACGGGCGCGGCCACCGCGCGGCCATCCACCTCGAGCGCAGGCTGGCCGGCGTCCCGAGGCAGGCCGACCATCGCACTCACGCGCCACCAGGAGCGGCCGTCGACGCGGTCGACGCCGCGCAGGGAGAGCACAGGGCCGAGCCGGAGATCGGAAGCTTGCATCGCCACTCCCTTCGAAGGTGTGGCGTGCGAC
>DATAGN010000178.1:0-26618 GCA_036263715.1 Ramlibacter sp. | reverse complement strand
GATGCCTGGGTGGTACTGACCGGGGGCGTGCGCACCGCGGCGGCCCCGACCTTTACCGAGTCCCAGCCGGACATCGTCGCCAGGCCGATGCACACCGACGTGGGCATGGCGGTGGTGGTCACGGTGAAGCTGGCGTTGCTGCCCGTCACGGCGACCGTGCCATTGAGGTTGTGGTTGATCACGCGCGTCGGTGCCGTGCCGGTGATGGAGAAGGTGCTCGGGATCTTCTTGCTGTTGATCAAGACTTCGTTGAGGCTGGCCGTCCCATAGCCGCCCTGGCCGAAGTAGAGCGACTTGGTCGAGGACCGGATCGCGTTCAGGTCGGAGCCGAGCTGGGTGGTGGCCTGGCTGTTGGAGGCCGAGCCGAACAATGCGATCGAGCCGCCCACCACGAGGGCGAAGATCGCCAGGGCGACGAGGGTCTCGACCAGGGTCAGGCCGCTCTGGCGGCCGCTGCGCACGAGGGATTGGTGGGACATGGAAGCGCTCCTTTCGGGGGGGGTGGGGAAATGACGAAGGGGGATCCGGGGGCGGGTCAGGCGGGAGGTCGCTGCACGATCTCCATCAGCTGCATCTGCATGGCGCCGAAGCCGGCGGCGATGAACATCACGACGGCACCGACCAGCAACAGGGCCAGCGCGAACAGCACGCGCATGAGGGCCTGCACGCGCTCGACCGATTCGCTGATCCACTCCTCGCCGATCACGCGCAAGGCCTCGTCGAAGCCTGCCTTGCTCGCGTACAGGCGCAGGTCGGCGATGATCAGGCGGTCGGGAAATTCGTAGCCGCTGCGCGCGAGCGACTCGCCCAGGTTTCGGCCGGCGCGCAGGCCCTTCAGGGCGGCGTCGCAGCGCACCCGGGCCCAGGCGGAACCGCGTCGTCCCAGCTGCTCGATCGCCGTTTCGATGCGCATGCCGGCGGCCACCAGTGCCGACAGGGCAATCAGCCAGGAGGCGCCTTGCATCACCCGGTAGATGCTGAAGGGCGGATGCCGGTCCAGCCAAGTGCGAAGCGGGCTGTTCCAGCGCGGCAGCGACACGAAAAAACCCGCGAGCAGCAGTGCGAGCGCCAGCACCAGCCAATGCATCCAGTGCTGAACGAAGGCTGCGGTGCCCACCATGGTGCGGGCCAGCCCGGTCCAGCCGTCCTCGCCGGCCACGCGCGAAAACGCCGGGATGATCTTGTAGCCGAAGAAGTACAGCGAGGCGACCGCCAGCGCCAGCAGGAAAGCCGGATAGGCGAGGCCCGCAACGACGGCGCGGCGCACGGCGGCCGCGGCGCGCTGGACCTGCACCACCGAGTGCAGCGCCTGCGGCAAGGTGCCGGCCTGCTCGCCGGCCAGGATCAGCATGCGCTCTTCCACGCTCACCCAGGGCCCGGTCACCTCGGACAGCTTGCGGCCGTTGTTCATGCCGCGGATCCACTCGCCGATCGCGAACGCCATTGGTGAGCTCGGGTCGCGCAGCGCGCGCAGCTCCTGCAGGCCCGCGATGATGGGGATGCCGTCACCTAGCAACTTGGCCAGCTTGCGCCAGAGCGCCTGGCGGGTGCGGCTGTCGCCGCGGAACTGCCAGCGGGCCCAGGTGCGGGTGAGCGCCTGCGCGTTCATGCGCCGCCCCGGGTTCCGGCGCCGGCGGCGACGAGGTGCAGCGCCGGCGCTGCGGACTCAAGCACCTGCTCCGGCACGGCAGGGATGGCCGGCACCGCCGGCTGCAGCTCGTTCAGCAGGTCCAGCGGTCCGACCTCCTCTTCGGCCTGGAACGGATCGCACAGGCCTGAGGCGACCTTGGCGATGGCGTGCGCCAGCATGCAGGTGTCGCCGCGCTGGCGGCATAGCGCCCGGGCCGCCAACTTGTCGCCGCGGCGCAGCAGCGCCATGAGCTGCGCGTCGGGCAGCACCACCTCGGCCACGACGGTGCGGCCGGCAATGCCGGTTCCCTGGCACTGCGCGCAACCGGGGCCCGCCACGAACAGGCGCGCGATCGGGGCGACGGCGAGGACTCGCTGGAGATCCTCGCGGGCGTAGCGCTCCTGCACCTGCGCCAGCGGCTGCCTGCAGCAGGGGCACAGGACCTTGAGGAGACGCTGGCAGACCAGGCCGGTGACCAAGCTGGGGTCCGTCATGGTGGCCAGGGGCAGGCCCAGGTCCACCATGCGGTCAACCACCGACAAGGCGTCGTTGGCATGCACGGTGGTCCACACCTGGTGCCCAGTCATGGCCGCCTGCACCGCGAGGCGGCCCGAGGGGCCGTCGCGCATCTCGCCGATCATGATTACGTTGGGGTCCAGGCGCAGCGCCGCCTTGATCGCCACCTGGAAGGCAAGCGAGCGCTCCTGCTCGGTGCTGGCATTGGCCACCGGGGTCTGCACGATCCCCGGCATCGGGTACTCGGGCGGATCCTCCACCGTCAGGATGTGCTTGCTGCCGCCGCAGGCCTGGTGGATGTCCAGCAGCATGCACTGCAGGGTGGTGGACTTTCCGGAATTGGTGGGGCCGGCAATGATGTTGATGCCGGTCGGATGGCGTTGCATCGATGCAAGCTGCGCCCGCTGCGCCACCGAATAGCCCAGGGCGCAGATGTCGCTGGCGCCAGCGGAGCTGCGGTACAGCAGGCGCAGCACCATGACGCTGCCATCCACCTGCGGGGTGGTGGCGATGCGGATGCCCTCCAGTCCCGGCGGCAGCCGGTCGCGCCGAGAGATGCGGGCGTCCTGTCGGTTCAGCGGCTCGTAGGTCGCATCCGAGATGTCGGACATGGCGGTGTAGATCGCCGAGCACAGCTGCGCGCCCCAGGCTGCCGTGTGCTCGGCCTGCAGGCGCAGGTCCTTGTGGACGCGGAAGAAGATCGTGGTGATGCCCTGGCGCTGCGCCACCCGGATGTGGATGTCAGAACCGCGCAGGGCCACGGCCTTGCGAAACAGTTCCAGCGCCTGGCGCTGCATGTCGCTGGCTTCGCACATCGGCTCGGTACCCGCTGTCGGTCCCTGTTGGGCGCGCAGCTCCTGGATCACATTCATGCCCACCTGCTGCACCTCGAAGTCGGTGCTGCGCGCGCGCAGTTGCTGCATGACGCTGCGCACCTGGGCATGGAAGGCATGGTTGCGCGCGACATAGAGCACGGCGCTGGCCGGCTCGAAGAAGACCATGGTCTCCAGCTCAGGGTTGGCAAGCACGGCGTCCATCCTCAGGCCCTTGGGAGCACCGACAGGTCGGAGGCCCGTAAGAAGCTCGCTCGCACGGAGGTCATGGACTGATTCTGGTGAGCCGATGTCCAGTGGCTGTGCGCGCTTCGCCGCACAGGCCAGGCGATGGCGCGCGCTGCAGCGGAATGTGGTGGCCTGGACCATGTCTGCTCGCGTGGATTGCGAGAGCCTCGGGTCAGCGCCCCAGCACCGGCGACGGCAGCGGCGGCACCGGGCCGGCACCGGCATTCGGCGCCGCATTCGCCGGCTCGCGGGTGAGCGGTGCGCTGCCAAAAGCCAAGCGCTGCACCTTCTTGCCCTGAAGGTCGGTGAGCACTACCTCGTTCAAGGCCACGCGGGCGACGCGGCGCTCGTCGATCACGTCGCCGGCGCGCACGCGCTGGGTGAGACCACCGGGAAAGACCAGCACGGCTTCGAGACGGCCCTTGAGGCCGGCCACCGACACCACCGACGGCAGGCCGGCGCGGCTGTCAAAGGCACTGGCTGCGGCCGGCGCGGCACCGCCGGTGGAGGCCTGCTCGATTTCCTTGTGCTTGGCGGCAATCCTGGCTTGCAGCTCGAGGCGATTGAGCTGCGCCTGCAGCAGCGCCATCTGCTCGTTGATCCGCTGGATTTCGGCGGCGGTGCCCGCGCCCACGGGCGGGCTCGCAATCGATGCCGGGGTCGCCGGTGCGCTTTCAGCAGCGGGCTGCACCGGGCTGCCCAAAGGACGGCCGGCAGGCGGCTGCGCCTGTGCGCCTGCCGCGGCGAGCGCGCAGCTGCAGGCCAGCAGCGCGCTGTGCGCGCGTTGCATCGCGGAGCGGGCTTTAGGGACGGACATAGTGCACTCCGGTGAACTCGTAGCGGGGAATGCCGTCCTTGCCAAAGGCAAAGACCAGGCGCCGAAGACGCAGGCCCGGGGCGTCCAGCAGGCGCGCGGCCTGCACCGGGTCGAACGACACGGTCGCCTGCACGGTGGTTTCTGACCAGGGCAGCGGTGGTGGTGGGGGAGCGGCAGCTTGCCCGGGCAGCGGTGCCGCAGCACGCGGCAGCGGCACCGGCTCGATGCGGACGGCCATGCCGTAGCGCGAGGCCAGGTCGGCGTAGCGCAGGCGCAGCGGCTGCAAATCGGACAGGGCCTCCGGGTGGTCCGTCGTTACTGGCGCGGCCGCCGGCGTCGACACCAACGCACTCAAGCCATCTTCAGCCACCACCGCTTGCGGGCGGACGGCGCGCAGGTGGCTGACCCAGGCCGCGTCACTGCCCTTGGTCCAGCGCACGGTCAGCTGGCCGGCTTCGCAGGTGGCGCCATCGAGCTTCCAGTTGCCGGCGACGGTGCCGGTGCGCGCCAGTGCCTCTGTGCAGGCTTGGGCAAAGGCCGCCGGCCGGGGCATCAGCGGCCAGGGCGGCGCCGGCGGGGCAGCCGGCCGGCGATTGCGCGCGTCGTGTGCGCGCTGTACCTGTTGCTGCTCCTGCAAAGCCTGCGCCTGCGCGAGCTGCCGGCGCTCCTGGTGGCTGCGCCAGCCCCAGGTGCCGGCGACGGCCAGGCCCACCAGCGTGCTGGCGATCAGGACTGCGCGCGCTACATTGATGCGCAGCTCCCGCAGCTGCCATGGCCTGGAGTTCTTCAGGACTTCGGGTGAAAAAAAGCTCTCGAAGGAGCGTTCCTGCGCGGCGGGCAGGCCCCAGTCGACCGGGCACAGCACGCAGTCCCAGCCCCCGTAGCCGCAGTCCTCGGTGACGCGATCGCGGATCTCTGTTTCGGCGCCCACGGTGTCGCCGTCGGCGAGGATGACCTGGTCGCGCGTGGCCAGGTAGAGAAAGCGGTTGCCGTTTTCGGGCAGGCGCAGCGCCGCCAGCACACTGCGGTAGCCCTCCTGCGCCAGGGCGTCGGCGATCACGGCGGCCGCGGACACCTGGCCCGCACGCGCTCCGTCGCTGCGCCGGGCGAGGCCGACGTGCGGCGCTTCCTCGCCGCGCAGCAGCTTCAGGTCGGCGCCGGCATCGCGGGCGAAGGCGAGCACTTCGCGCGCGGCGTCCGCGCCCGTGCCCTGCAGCGGGTGCCACACCAGGCCGGCGGCCAGTTCGTGGCGCCTGCCGTTGGCTTCCACTGCGACGAGTTCCATCGCCGCCGCCTCAGCGCGCCAGCGTGGGCTGCAGCAGCACCACCAGCATGGTGCGCTTGCTGCTGCCGTTGCGCTGGCCCATGAGCGTGTTCTCGGGGTGGCCCACGCCCTGCGCCACCGCCGATAGATTGTCCTGGTCGAAGCCGGCCACCACCAGGGTCTCGCCGGATTTCAGGCGCACCCGCTGCAGGAAGCTGCTGGTGCTGACGTCGGGCGCCTCGATGGTGTTGTTCCCCGAGCTGATGGTCTTGATGCGCAGCAGCGACGACAGGTCGATGGCGTACTGCAGCAGCAGCTCCTGGCCGTCCACGATGTGCGGCACCAGCGTCATGGAAAAGCCGGTGCTGACGGTGCCGGGCGTCAGCGACGTGGTGCTGCCCACGTTGGCAGTCTGCGAGGTGGCGCTGGCGGCGAGATACGACACGCGCCGACCGACGTTGACCGGCACTGGCTGGTTGTTCAGGGTCACCACGCTGGCGGAGGTGAGCTCGGTGACGCGCCCTTGCGTGGACAGCGCCGAAATCATGGCCTGGCTGCCGGCCCACCGGCTGGCCGAGGTGGCCGGTGCGGTGAGCACCAGGTTGCCCACGCCCTCGGCGCTCACGGCGGCGGTGCGGAGACCAATGCCCAGCGGGTGGGCGCCGGCCAGACGGGCGTAGACCAGGTCCCACTGGATGCCGTAGCTTTCGCCTTCGTCGAGCTCCACCGACAGCACGCGCACGTGCACGGAGACCTGGCGGTTCAGGGACCGGTTCTGGTCCTCGATGTATTCGGCCACGCGCTCGAGCACCGCAGGCGTGTCGGTGACGGTGAGCGTGCCCATGGCGGGCGAGGCGACCACCTTGCCGGCGGCACCCAGCATCTGCCGGACCGCCGCTTCCATCGCGCTCCACACCGACAGCCCGCTGAAGGACAGCCCGGTGGAGTTGCTGCTCGAACCCGACTGGGTCGCACCGGCACCGGCGGCGCCGGCTGCCATGCCGATGCCGTTGGGACTGCCGCTGCCGCCGGTGCTGGCCCCGGCGTCGATGCTGCTGGCGAGGCGGGCATCGCCGGGCAAGGCTGCGATGCGGAAGGTGCGCGAGGCCAGCAGGTAAAAGCGCAGGCCCGCGCCCTCGGCTTTCCAGGAGATGCCGTAGTACGCGGCGACCAGGTTCATGAAGCCGGTGAGGCTGCCCGCGTAGTTCGCCTGGAAGGCGGAGTGCACGCTGATAGGGCCGGCGGGCACGCCGGCGCTCGCGCTGGATGTTAGTGCAGGTGGGAGGGGGCCTCCCGGGGGCAGCCGCAGCGCTGGTGCAGCGGGTGCGCCGGGGGGCAGCGGCGGCAGGGGGATGGGTGAAGCCGTGAGCGGCGGGGGTGGCGGCGCGCCCGCGGCGCTCAGGACATCGGCAGCAAGCGCAACCGGCCAGCCGGTGAGCGAGCTCACGGCCACGGCAATGTCGTTGAGGTTGTGAAACCGCTGGTGGATCTCGATCTGCACCGCATCCGTTCTCTCGCTGCTGGTGTCGCGGCCTGCCCGCTCCACCTTGCGCAGCGGGATCCAGCTGCCCTCGCTGTAGCTCACCGGGCTGGAAGACGCGGGCGGCGCCGGCGGGGCCACCAATTGCTCGATCTGCGCCTTCTGGCGGGCAGTGCGCTCCTGCGCGACCGGCAGGCTCGCGGGTCCGGCGCAGGCGGCCAGGAGCGCGGACAGCAGCAGCACACATGCGAAGGGGTGCATCTTCAGTCCTCCCAGATGCGCACGGTGCGGCTGCCGCGGTAGAAGACCGCGCGGATGCGGCTGCCCGCCTCGTTGGCGCCTTGCAGGAAGGTCTCCATCGCTGTTTCGAAGCCGCCGGCCAGCACCACGTCGCGCTCGGCGACATAGGGCCCGGCTTCCCACACCAGGTCCCAGCCGGCAGGCTTGGCGAAGGCGCGCAGCTCCTCGCCCACGCTGCGGCCACCACGGATCACCAGCTGCGGTGCAGTGGGAAGTTCGGCCGGTGCTGGGGCGGCTGCCGGCGCGGCGGCAGCGGCGGGCGGCACGTACGGGCGCACCGGCAGCATTGGCGCTGCGGCCACCGGCAGCGGGAAGGCCTCGGCGGAGGTGCGCACCTGCGCGCCGGCGCCGTGCAGCAGCGAGAGCATGGCCAAAAGCAGGAGCGCCTTGTGCATGGGATGCCTTGCCGTTCAGGAGGAAGAGGCGCCGGCGCGCAGCAGCGAGCCGGGCGCGGCGGGCTTGGCCGGCGCGGGCGTGGCCGCCGGTGCCGTAGGGGCGGTTGGGGTCGCTGCCGGCGTGAAGCGGATCACGCGGTTGGCGTGCAGCGTCACCTCCAGCGAATAGCCGTGGTTTTTCAGGCCGTGCAGCAGCGACTCCAGTGCCGCGGCGAGGTGGCTGGCCGGCAGCGTGGCCGATCCGGTGATCGGTGCATCCAGTTGCTCGGGTGCGTCCCACACCAGCTGGTAGCCCAAGGCTTGGGCCCAGCGCCGCACCGCGCCCGAGATGGTGCCGTCGGCAACCGCCAAGGTGAAGCCGCCGGCGGGCACCTCGCCTGCAGGGACTGGCAGGGGTGGGCGCGCCGCAGTCGGCGCAGGCGCGGACGGCGTGGACGGTGGCTTGGGCGCGGCTGCGACGCTGCCCTCTTCCACCAGCAGGGTCGCTTCCCACGCGCCGGCACGGCTGGCCGGCTTCATCGGGCCGGTGCGCAGCTGGATGCGATCTGCTGACACGCCGGCACGGCGCAGCGCCTCGTGCAGCACATCCGCCCGGGTGCGCTCCAGGCCCTCGCGGTCGCTGTCGTCGTCTCGACCGATCACGGTGAACCGCGCAGCGGCACCGGCGCGCTGGACGATGCGGGCGAGGCTTTGCTGCGCATCACGCAAGAGGGCATGGCTGCCACGCGCAAACACGATCGCGTGCTCCACCGGCTCATTACGGCCGGTCCACTGCACGCCGTCGCCCTTGATCGGCGTTGCGTAGCTGTGGCGCTCCAGCGCCGTTTCGGCGCGTCCCGGTGCCGCCGCGGTCGCAGGCAGCGCTGCGAACACGCGCGCACCCGCGGGAACGGATGCGCCGGTGTACGGCTGGGTGAGTCCGCTGGCCGCCTGCACCGTGAGCGGCGGCGCGTCCGGGCGCTCGCCGCGGGCGTGGATGGCGGTAGCCTGGGCACGGCCAAGCTGCAGCAGCAGGCGTCCGTGCAGTTGCGGCACGCGCAGGTAAGGGCCCTCCTCCACCGGCGCGAGCAGCTGCGGGACCCCCGCATTGCTGGTGAAGATGGCCGGGATGGCTGCGCCGCTTCGGAACTGCAGGTAGGTGTGCTGGCCATCGTCGAAGACCTGCACCGGCTTGGCCGCTGCATCGCCGCCCAGCAGGTAGCCGAAGTCGTAGCTGCCCACGCGCGTGTTGTTGCCCGCGTATGCGGCGGCTGCGGCCAGCAGGCATGCAGCGACGAGGGCGATGCGGGGCGGGGCTGGCATGGCCTGGCTTTTCAGGGCAGTGGGTAAGCGGCGGGGAAGACCATGTCGGCCGCCACCTCCACGTTGATGCGGGTGCCCTGGGCCACGGTGATCGTGGGCGGGATGACGCGGTTGCGCTCGAGCACCGTGCGGCTCACGTCCGAGAGCACCTGGCCGGCAGCGGTCGTGGGGCCGCTGGTGCCCAACTGGGTGACGGCAGCGGGCTGGCGGGTGCGATCGGCCAGCACCGCGATCAGGACACTGGTGCCGAACATCTTGAGGAAGTGGTTGTCGACATCGCCGGTCATGCCGGCAGCGCCCGCCAGGTCGGTGCCGGCGGCGCCCGGCAGCTCGAAGGAGTACCCATTGGGCAGCACCAGGCGCTCGAAGGCGAACAGCAGGCGGCTCTGGCCGACCTGCACGCCGGCGTCGTAGCGTCCCACCAGGGTGGCACCCATGGGGATGAGCAGGCGGCCGTCGGCGTCGTACACGTTCGCGCTGACGGTCGCCGTGATGCGGCCCGGCAGGTCGGAGTTGATCTGCCGCCCGAGCACCGCCGGGATCACCTTGCCTTGGCGCAGCACCAGCCGGGTCGGTGCCTGGTAGCCCACCAGCAGGCGCTGGGGGGCGCCGTCGCGGGCGTACTCGCGCAGCCAGTCCTCGCGGGTGCGCGGTGCGGCGGGGCCCCCGGCCTGCCCGGCGCGCAGCTGCCTCGCGATGGCATCGATTTGGTTCGCCACGGCGGCACTGGGCGCCTGCGCCGGCGCTGGCGGCGCACTCGCCTGCCCTGCTCCCGCGGTCGCGGCGGCAGCGCCGGTGCTGCGTGTGTCGGTGCGTGCGTCAGGGCGCGGTGCGTCGTAGTCGGCGACCAGTGCCTTGCCCATACGGGTTTGCGCCTCGAGCTCCAGGTCGCGCTGGGCCGCGCTGGCGGCGGCAGCGGGGCGCACCGGCGGCTTGCGATCGAACAGGGCGCTGCTGTTGTCCTCGCGCCGGACGCTGTCGGGAAGCGGCGGCAAGGAAGGCGTGGGCGATGCCGGCGCGCGCGCAGCGGATGCGGGGGCCTGGCGGACCTTGGCACTGCGTGCGGCTTCGGCTTCCTCGTCGCGCAGCACCTGCTCGCTGCCGGTCCTGCGCAGCTCGGTGAGGTCGCGTGCAATCGCGGGGCTTGCAGTCTTCGGGTTGCTGCCCGCGGACAGCAGCAGCGAAGAAAGCAGGCCCACGGTCATGAGCAGCAGGGCCAGCACCGCCAGCGTCGACTTGCGCAGCGGCACGCCCGGCGTGCGCGGATCCGGCTCCAGGATGGTCTTCTCAGACACGGGCATCAGGGCGCCTCCTGCCGGGGGCTCGCGAAGGCAGGTCGTGCCGGCGCACGCGAGACACGGACTTCCTCGCGGCCCAGCTTCAGCACGGCGGCGGGCAGCAGCCGCTGGGCGACCAGGTAGTCGCCCTTGAGCTCGAAGTTGACCAGGGCGTAGTTGCTGCCCTCCACCACCGCGAACAGCGCCGGCAGTTCCTGCAGCGCCGAAGGCATCTGGAAGTACGTGAAGCGGCCATCGTCGAAGACCATGCGCGGGCGAAACGGCGCCTCGCCGCGGATCTCGTAGCCAAAGCGAAGTTGCGCCGGAGCGATGGTGATCTCGCCGGCAGGGGCGGTGGGTGGTGACAGCGGGCGCGCCGCCGCGGCGGCCGGAGTGGGCTCGGTTTCGCTGGTGCTGTCGCTGGCGAGCAGGGTTTCGCTGGCGTACTGCCAGCTCACGCGCTGGTACCACTTGCGGCCTTCTCCGGTGGAGCGCAGCACGAACTGGTAGCTGCGCTTGTCAGTGAGCACCGTGAGCGACGTTTCCTGGTTCTCGTAGCGGGGTTTGACAAAAAGGTTCTTGCGGTTGCGCGTGGGCGTGAACTCCCAGTTCACGGTGTCGCCGGCGGCCACGCTCTGGATGGCCTCGTCGGGGGCGAACTGGATGTGCGTCACGGCCTTGGGCTTGGCCAGCAGCAAAAAGGTGTTGTCGCTCTCGTAGGCGAACTCCACCAGGCGGGTATCACCGCGCAGGGGTGTGGCCACCATTTCTGCTGCGGCGGGCGCATGGAGCGTCACCAGCGTGGCAACGCAGGTCCATGCGAGGCACTGGCGCATGCCGCTGGCGCGCAACATCGAAGTCTGCTGCGGCTTCACTGCGGCCGCTCCTCGGTATCGGAAAAGAAGGTGACGAACAGGCCGAGCGGGTTGGCCAGCAGGTCGGCCTCGCGGGTGGGCAGCACCATGCGGTAGTTGAGCGTCACGCGCACGCGCTTGCTGCGCCCGGGGTCGGGCGCGGCAGCGCCCACGCGCTCGGTGGTGGTCAGGAAGATGAAGGCGGTGCCCTGGCGCGAGACGTCCACCGCGGCCACCTTGGCCTCGCGCACCAGGTCGGGCTCCAGGCGCATGCGTTCGTAGATCTTCTCGCGGGCGCGGAACTCGGCGAACTGGCCCACCGCCTTGTCCGCGGTGCGCGCGTTGGCCCAGCGCAGTGCTTCGCTCGTGCGCAGCGGATCAATCGCATAGACCGCCTCGGTCCAGCGGGCAAGCTCGGCCTTGATGACGGCGGTGTTGGGGTCCATGCGCTCGACCTGTACCGGCCGGTGCACCAGGCCGCTGGCGGGATTGACCTCCACCACCCAGGGGCGCACCTCCTTGAGCGGCAGCAGGATGGCCAGCGTGGCGAGGCTGGCCAGCGCCAGCAGCACGCAAGCGAAGGCCAGCACGAAGGCGCGATGGGCGCTCACCTGGGCGGAGCCGTAGATCTCGGCGAACTTGTGTTCGGCCTGCTCGTACACCGAAGGCGGGGTGTTGGGCAGCGATGCCAGCGGAGCGCTGGCCGCCGGCCTGGAGCGGGCTCGGGTAGTGCGTCGGTGCGGAAGGAAGAACATGGCGGCGGCGTCTGCATCCATGCTAGGTCGCAGGGGCTGCGTCGCAGGTGCGCCAAGCGTGATCTCGGGCGTCGTTGCAGCGCCGCTGCGCAGCGCCGTGCGCGTGCTTTGCGGGTCGTCAGAACAGGCCGCGCAGCAGCAGGCGCACCAGGGCTGCAAGCCCGAGCAGCAGGCCTGCGAGCGCCGCGGCGACGCTGGCCGGATGCAGGCTCGTGAACGCCGTGACGGTGCGGCGTACTGCCAGTGGCGGATGCGCGCCCAGTAACTGCGTGCGCGCCGCCTGCAAGGCCGCGAGGTCGCCGGGGTCCTCGCAGCAGTCGACGGCGTCGTCCAGGAGCTGCAGTTGCACGGCTGCGGGCTCCGAGGCGATCGCCTGCAGCCAGGTGCGCACGAAGTCCTGCCCCGTGGCAGCTTGGGTGACCAGCTCGGTGTCCGCCACCGGGTCGCTGGGCGGCAGTGGCGCTGCGCCGGTGACGCGCTGCAGGAGCCAGCACAGGCTGGCCTGGTCGTGCGGGGGCAGCGCCAGCGCTGCGCGTACGGTGTCCGCCAATGCCGGCGAGGCTTGGCTGTCAGGCATCAGGGCGCCTCGTCGAAGGCGAGTGCGGGTGCGCTGGCCGCGGCAGATGCCAGCGCAGCGGAGCGGCTGGCTGCGGGTGCGGGTACGGTGCAGGCCTTGAGGCTGGTGACCGGCAGGCGTGCCCCGGTGACCGCATTCCAGGACAGCAGGGTGTTCCACAGCAAGCCGGCGTAGCGGCTGTTCTGGCATGGCGAGGTACTGTGGTAGCTGGCGGCGCCGTACCAGGAGTTGCCGTGGCGACGGATCTGACGGGCGAGGTGCCAGGCCGCCACGTAGGTGGCGGTGCAGCCGTCCAGGAGCCTGATGGGGGTGACGCCCCAGCGGGCGAGTTCCGGAAAGTGGATGGAGTTGATCTGCGCCATGCCGACGTCCACCGTGCCGTTGGCATTGCGGTTGACGGCATCGGCTTTGAAGTCGCTCTCGACCTTGAGGATGGCGCGCAGCAGCCAGGGATTGACAGCGTGGTAGTGGGCGGCAGCGGCCAGGCAAGGTGCGGGCTCGCGCACAAGGGTCGACGCATGCGGGACGAGCGGGAGTTGTGCGCTCGCCAAGGCAGCGTTGGTAGCCAGCGTGGTGAGAACAAGCCAGGACTGCTTGCGCATACACAGCCGATGCTAGGCAGCGTCGACCCGCAAGTTCCCGCTCCAACGGAGTGCGCGTGCTTCGTTGGCCGTGCGCCAACACGCGGGCTTGCGTCAGCTCGAGGCGCCGTGCAGGACGTCCAAGGCGCGCTGCACGTCGTGCAGGCGCAGGCGCACGGGCAGCTCGCGGCGCGCGACCGCGCGGTTGACGGCGGTCTGCAGGACGGCTTGCGCGTCGGCGATGCTCGATGCTCCCACGGTGGCCGTGACCTGCTCCACGGCGAGACCTTGCTCGAGCTGCACGCGCTTGGTCTCCAGCCAGCGACGCACGTACTCGGCCAGGTCGCGCTCTGACGGCAGATCGAAGACCACCTTCTCGGAGAATCGGCCGCCGCGCATTAGCGCGGGGTCGATCTGCTCCGGATGGTTGGTGGCAGCGACCCAGACCACGTCGCGCACGCGGTCGCTGATGCCGTCCATGAGCGTCAACAGCTTGTTGGTGGCTGCGGTGCTGGCGGAGAACTGGCGGTCGCGCAGGAGCTCGTCAGCCTCGTCCACGAAGATCAGTGCGGGTCGAAGGTCCTTGGCCTTTGCATAGAGCGCCTCCAGCCGCTGCGGGTCGCGTGCGAGCTCGCCGCCGGTGGCAGGCAGGAAGGCCCAGCCCACGGCCTGCGCCAGTGCCTTGGACGCAGCAGTCTTGCCAGTGCCCGGCGGCCCGAAGAACAGGATGCCTCCCGGCAAGGTGCCGCCATGCCGCTCGGTGTGTTCAGGATCGGAGAGGCGTGCCTCGATCAAGGTGAGCATCTCGCGGGTGTTGTCGCTGAAGACCAGGTCCTTCAGCGGGGTGACGTTTTCCGGGACGTAGCCACGCTGGCCTTGCAGCTGCCGCAGTGCCCCCATGAGGTCTTCGAAGCACACTTGGGTCGGCGCAGTGGTGCCGTGAGTAGTCCGGAGGTAAGCGGGGAGCTCCTCGGTGACGGCCAGAATGCGTTTCACCGAGAAGCCGTTCCAGCGCTGCGCCACGAGTTGCAGGACAGCTTCGTCCACTCGCGCCCTGGGGAGGTTGTCCGCCAGACCCTTCCGGAGCAGGCCCAGGCGCGCGGGCAGGTCCGGCGGGGTGATCTCCACCTTGAAGTCGAAGCGGCCTTCGCGCACGCTGGCGGCGTCCAGGCGTGCGACATGGTTGGTGGCAGCCACAAGGATGACGCGGCACTGCCGGATGTCGACCATCAGCGTCAGGAGCGCGTTGACCAGGTCGCGGTCCTCCTTGGTACCGTCGGAGTGGCCCTCGCGGGACTCAAGAAAGCTGTCGACCTCGTCGATGAAGAGAACGCAAGGCTGTTCGCGGCGGGCCTGCTCGAAGGCAGCGCGCACGCGCGTGCTCTTCTGACCCACCCAGTGGCTCGCAACATCCGCGTAGGTGAGCGTGATCAGCGGCAGGCGCAGCTCTCCGGCCAAAGCCTCCGCGAACGCGGTTTTTCCGTTGCCAGGCTCGCCGTGAAGAAGGATGCCGTTGCGGGCTGTGCGCTGTTCGGTCCGGGCGCTGATGATCGACTGCGCTGCTTCCTTTAGTCGAGCCTTGATCGTGTCGTTGCCGTGAATGCTGGAGAAGTTGATTGCGGGCTGCGACTGGCGTGCTGAAAAATCGTTTGCAGTCCCCTCTTCATGAGGCGCCAGTGCTTGAAGCCTGCGTTGCAAACGAGACTCAGGGCTTAGATAGCCCCATTCTGAAACGTACCAACTCCATAGACTGAAAACCAGCAACCCGACCAGAGGTAGATAAGAAGCCGTAGGGCTTGGGCCGGAGACCGTCCACACGGTCAACACCACCGCACAGAAGCCAAATATCCGTGGAGCTACCCATGAGACGACATCAGCCGATTCCGTTCGCCCCGTGATCGCCGTCTTCGTTGTGCAGTAGAGAACACCGACGGCCAACAGGGAGAGGGCCCAAAGAATCGGATACGTTTCCCCCGATGGGCTTGGGTAATAGGCGTAAGTCAGTGGCTCGCTATAGAAGGCCCACTTGCTCACAGCAACCCCCAGCCACACAGCGGCGCTGAACCATGAGATTAGGAACGCCAGCGATGCTCCGGCGCCCTCGAGTGCTTTTGCAAACTTATCGGCCATGGTTAGCCCCCTGGAACTAACAATAGCTGACATCACGATCCCGTCAATAGCTTCCGATCAGGATCTGGGAGGCCGCGGAGGCGTGAGGTGCTTCCTGTATGCAGTGGCGTATGCAGCCTTGGCCCTCGGGTCCCGGTACGCCAGGCTAGCGGCTCGACCTGCTCGCGCATCATCCCGACCCGCCAGATAGCTGCGCATATTCCGGAAATCCTGCGCGCCGGCCGCTCCCGCGCCAGAGGCAACACGGCTCGTGGAACGCCCCGCCGCAGCTCCAGCGTTCCCCGAAGCGCCATGGGTCACCGCGCGCAATCCGCTGAATCCCGCAGCGCTGGATGCGCCGACCAGAAGCCCGTCGGCGATCCTTGGCGCCATGGTGACCAGGAGCGTTGCGAGGAGGGCGAAGACCAGCATCATTCCCAGCAGGAGGATGTCGGTGTAGAGGGTCTCCATGGCGGTGACCTTCCAGGCATCCTGGTACATATGCTGGGACAGCTCGGTCATGCCGGTGAGCAGGCCGGCAGCGACACCGATCAGGAAGGACAGCACGATCTTGAGCATGCAGGCGCCGAGCAGGAACTTCAGCCAGCCGTTGAACAGCCATTCCATGGGCCGAAACATCAGGAAGGGAACGGCGACCGGCGCCAGGGCCAGAACGAGCTGCACGGCGACGAAGCCCAGGATGATGTGGGCCACCATCACCACGGCTGCCAGCACCAGCAAGAAGGCGGCGGCCACCTTTGCGATGGCACCCATGATCCAGGAGGCGCCGGAGGCGGCAAGGGTACCCAGCCAGCCGAGGAGGCCCTCGCCCATCACGTTGCTGGCCTCCGTCGCACGGGGTTGCGCGATCACGGCGGCGATCGCCTTCAGGATGGGAGCGGCGCAGGCGCGGACGGCGGCGTCGAGGGAGGACATGTCGGCGCCGCCAATGGCTTCAGCAATGCCATCCATGCTGCGCACGATCAGGTCGGCGGCACTGCGGTCCAGGAACAGGATCACGATGCCAAAGGACACGAAAATCGGCACCCACTCCGCCAGCAGGTCGCTCAGGCCGCGGCCGCTGGCCATGGTCTTCACACTGGTCCAGACCAGCAAGGCTGCCAGGAAGAAGGCGGCGAGGTAGCTGCCCAGGCGCTGCAGCTGCGCGTTGTTCTTCAGGGCGTTAAGCTTTTCGGTGACGTTCTCAGCGATCCTGTTGGTGAGGGATTCGGCGGTAAAGGCGTAAGTGTCTGGCGTGGCGGTCGTGGGGGGAGCTGGTGCGGCGGGTGATGCCTCGCCGATGGCCAGGGTGCAGGCTAGGCACAGGAGCACGAAGGCTGCGGCCAAGGCATTGCGCCTCACGCGCAGGCTGCCCCGCAGCGCCAGCAGGTAGGCGCAGCACCAGGCAGCCAGCGCACCCACGCATTGCGCGAATAAGGGGTACGGTGTCCGTGCAGGTGGTGGGCCGTTTGCGGTCATTACAGTCCGCCGAAGCTGCGCTGGCGCTTTTCGAGGGCTTCCCTTCGCTGCCGCAGGAGGTCGCGCTCGGCGCTGCTGCGGGTGCTGGCCTCAGCTTCGCGCGCATCTTTTTCCGCCTGCTGGCTCACCGTGGCGCTGACCACTTCGAGCAGCTTGGCGTTTTGCGTCACGACCCGGTTCATCTGTGCGTTCATCAGCTGCAAGGCCTGGTGCTGTCCAACGGTGGCGGGGATCTGGCTTTGCATGTCGCGAGCGAACCGGTAGTCAGACTGGACTTGTTCGAGCAGCGACCCTTCGTACTTCAGGCGCTCGATGGCCCGCTGCTTTTGCTGGAGGACGTCAGCCGCCACGGCAGCAACATAGGTCTTCCAGTCCCTGCCGCTCAAGCGCGCCTCGATCAGGCGCTGCTCGATCGCCGATTGCTGCCGGCCCAGGCTGCCCGACAGCTGCTGCAGCGCTCCGCGGTAACCGACCAGGTCCCGCAGCGCCTTTTCGGCGTCGACGGTCAGGCCCTCCGGCAGCCTGCCGAGGCCCTGCAGGTTGGCAAGCTGCGCCTGGTACTGTTGCAGCTGAGTGGCGTACTGGCTCACCACGGTGGCAGCGGTCTGGGCTCCGTCGAGGGCGACCTTCACCAGTTCGAGGTTGTTCAGGATCTGGGTGGGCTCCGTGGCACCGACGATGGAGCCGCCGGCCCGTGCGCCGGTGGCAAGCACGAGCAACAGCAGCAGCGCCGCCAGCGCAGAGCGATCACGCGCGGACACCGAGCACCTCGTCCAGGAAGCGCAACTCCCAGCCAGCGCCCCCTTCGCTTGCGTACTCCCGCAGCCTTGCGCGCAGGTCTTCCTGCGTGGTGGCCTCGTTGATGGCCAGCAGCGCCGGGGGCATGCGGGCCTGCACCAGGCGGGTGACGCCAGGCTTGACCAGCAGGTAGTCACGCTTGGGCACCGCCTGCGCCAGCAGCGCCAGCTGGGCGTCGGTGGTCGCGAAGAGGGTCCGGTACAGCTCCGCCTGCGCATGGACGCTGGACTTCATCGAGGGCAGGAAGATCTGAGTGGCGATGTTGCTGACGATGGCGCCGATATTGGCCAGGCGGGCGATCTCGTCGAGGGCTTGGGTGGCGAACACGAGGAACGCGCGCTTCTTGCGCAAGGTGCGCAGCCAGTCCTCCATGCGGCTGGCGAAAGCCGGGTTGGACAGCATGTACCAGGCCTCCTCCACGTAGATCATGGTCGGGGTGCTGCCGTCGAGGCTGCGCTCGATGCGGTAGAAGGCGTAGTCCATGAAGGGGCTGGCCACGTGCGGGTCGTCCAGCACGCCGCCGCACTCGAGCGCCACCAGAGACGACAGCTCGAACTCATCTTCCGCGTTGTCGAAATAGATGGCGTGCGAGCCGACGGCGCCGTAGCCGCCCTCGCCGTCGCTCTGGTCCACGTAGGCGGCCAGCTTGGCGGCGAGCTGCTGGTCCTGGCCGGCAACCAGGGCGTAGAGGCCCGCCAGGGTCCAGTTGCTCTGCGGGCTTCGGCGCAGCAGCTGGATGGCCGTGTGCAGCGTCGTTTGCTCGCTGCCGGAGACCTCGTGGTGGTCGGCGCCAATGAGGACTGCCAGCCACTGGCGCAGGCGTGCATCGTCGCCGTTGCGCAGCATCGCACCGACCGGGTTCAGGCGCGGACGCGCCTTGCCGCGGCTGCCCATGTCCACATGGCGGCGACCCAACAACAGGGAGGCCATCATGAGCGAGTGGTCCTTGTCGAACACGTAGCAGCGCGCGGGATGGTATTTCTGGAATTGAGCGATGAGCAGGGTCATGAGCGAGCTCTTGCCGGAACCGGAGCCGCCGACCACCAGCGTGTGACCCAGGTCGTCCTCGTGCGGGTTGAAGTCGAAGGGCACCCCGGATGGGGTGAGGAAGCGGCACAGGGGTGGTACCTCGTGTCCCAGCACGCGTGAGAAGAGCGGGTGCGTCGGCTCACCACGGGAGATCGTGCGGATCGGCGCCAGGTCGGCCAAGTTGGCACTGGAGGCCAGGCGCCAGCGCAGGGTCGCATTGGCGTTGCCGGGCAGCGTCGTGAGCAATGCCGACAGCAGGCCATGGCGCTCGCGCACCACCGTGAAGCCCGCCGCGCGCAGCGAACCGGCCAGCAGTTCCGACGCCGATTCCGCAGCTCGCGGGGAGTCGCCCAGCGCCAGCAGCGTCATGTTGTAGTAGCCGTAGCTGAGGTCCTCGGCGGTGAGCTCCACCAGCGCCTCCTGGGCGTCCTCGGCCAGCTGCAGGTTGCCCGTGTTGACCTTGTCGCTCTGCATGTCGAACAGGCGCTCGGCGACGCGCGTCAGCACCGACTTCACCTCGGCCCGGTAGAACATCTCGGCGTCCTGGATGGCCTTTTCAGCAGGCAGGCGGTCCAGGAAGCGGAAGCACTGCACCAGGACGTACTCGCAATCCAGCGCCATCAGCTGGTCGACCTGTTGCGCGTGCGCTTGTGCCGGCGTGCCGGTGGTAGACAGCGCTGCGACATAGCGCGTGCTGGCCGGTCCCTGGAATTTCAGGAGGTCGTGCTGGCGCTCCACAGTGTCGGCGGCCAATGCGGTATTCAAGTAGGCAAGATGGGGCGGGGGCTGCACGGGTCCCGGCGGCGAGGCGAGATTGGCACGGGCATACAGCTCGCCGAGAAGCTGCCCATCGGCCAGGCGACGAAAGCCCAGCGTGTGCTCCAGCACGCCGGAAAAGGCGGCCAGCACCTTCTCGAATTCGTGGGCGATCTCGCCCAGCTGGCCACGCACCCGCGCGATGGCGCCCTGCTCCGACAGCCGTCGCCGGGCGACGCCAGCCAGCGCCGGAATGACCCGTCCCTCGCGCTGCATCAGTTCAGCCCGCACCGCCTCAAAGAGGGCCTCGGACGCGTTGGGAAAGCGGTAGGCAATGAACAGGCGCTGCGTGAGGCAGGCGCTGCGGCGCTCGGCGAGAGCCTGCTGCCACTGCACATCCAGCAGCTGCGCCACCGGATGCATGAAGGTGCTGGACGAGGAGCCGCTGGTGAAGCGGCGCTCCTGGACGCTCCAGAGCGTGCAGCGGTCGTTGAGCGTGCGCAAGGCGGTCTGCAGCAAGGTGATCGCCTGGTCGCAGGCGAAGTCTTCCCTGCCCTCGACGTCCTGCCCCTCGTAGGCGAACCCGGCAAGCAGCGAGCCGTCCTGGCAAAGCACCAGCTCCGGCGTGGGCATGCCGAACCAGGGCAGGAGTTCGGCATAGCTGCGGGCGGCACGCCGCGGTTTGAGGAACAGGTCCTGAAACGACAGCATGGCGTCAGCGCGGCAGGCCCCGGCCCCAGCCGCGGGGTCGAGCGCGAAAGTCGCTGGCCCGGGGGGTGGCGTCGTAGACGTGCTCCTCGTCCAGGTAGCGCAGGAGGATGGCCACGTACTGGTCGTCGGCCTTGGACAGCCAGCGTCCGGCGAGCCATCCGACCGCGAGCAGCGGGGCCATCCAGTACGCGCGCGCCACCAGCGCGAACACCGCGATGAACACCAGGCCGCCGAACATGCCCTTTTCCACCCCCATGAGGAGCTTGGGCCGGTGCAGCGAGGGGTGGAAGGGACTGCTGCGCGAGGCCATGGAACTCACTGGATGCAGGCGCTCATCCCGGCGGCACTTTGGATGTAGCTGGAGTTGCCCAGGATGGCACCCAGGCTGATCAGGATGCCGAAGATGACGCAGACGCTGATGATGCGCGCCCAGTCCATCTTGGTGATCATGCCGATCACCAGGGTGGCGACGCACACCAGGATGAAGATGAGGATTGCCAGCGGCCCTTTGAGCCACTGCACCACCGAACATCCGAACTCCTGGATGAAAGGAACGGTGATCTGCTGTCCTTCCGCGGCGGCGGGCAGGCAGATCATGCACGCGAGCGCGACCAGCACAGGCGGCAGGGCGTGCAGCGCTCGCAGCGGAAGTTCTCGGGTGGAGCAGCGCCTATCAGGCATGGGTTTCCTTTCGGGTGTGCGCTAAAGACGCTCGATCTGGTACTCGCCACGGGCCCGGTCGTAGCCGTGCAAGCGGCTGACCTCGGACAGCCGGCGGGTGTTGCCACTGCGCTCGATGTAGAACATCCATCGGACCGTGTCCGCGATGCGCAGGCGCAAGGCTTCGAAAGGCACGCCCATGTCCGCCATCAGAAGCAGGTTCTCCAGGCGGCTGAGTGCGGCGCTGGCGCCGTTGGCATGGATCGTGGCCGCGGAGCCTGGATGTCCTGTGTTGGCCGCATCCAGCCAGTCGTAGGCCTCGGCGCCGCGCAGCTCGCCGACGATGATCCTCCTGGGCGCGTAGCGCATGGCAGTGCGCACTGCGCGGCGGGCGGTGACGCCCTGCTCTTCGTCACACTCGATCAGCACCTGGTTATCGGCCAGGACTTGCAACTCCTGCACGCTCTCGATGATGAAAAGGCGTTCCCGCGCGTCCATGCGTGCGAGCACGGCATTCATCAGCGTCGTCTTGCCGGAGCCTGTGCCGCCGACGATCAGGAACGTCTCGTGCGCGGCGACGGCCTGCTCGACCAGCAGAGCGTGCCGCTGCGAGACCACGCCACTGGCAATGCATTGGTCGAGGGTGAACAGCTGCGAAGCGTGCCGGCGGATGCACATCGAGGGGCCGTTCACCGCCACTGGCGGCAGGATCGCTTCGATGCGGAAGCCGGGGAGACGGCCTGAGAGGATGCGGTGGCCCGACCTGTCTCCCACCTCCTTGGACAACATGGTGGCCACGAGCGTGATGGCAGCCGAGATCTCGCCGGCGGCGAGTCTTACCGGAATGCGCAGCTCCTGCCCGGCGCGCGAGATGAACACCTCGTTCGGGGCGTTCACCATGATCTCGTTGACCTGCTCGTCGTCGAAGAAGGGTCGCAGGACGTGCAGGGTATCCTGGATCTGCTGCAAGACTTGCTGCTTGAAACCGACCCGTTGCGGGCTGACGGAAACTGGCGGCACAAGTGCTTGCATCCGCGGGATTCTGCGAGCACCAGGACCGGACCCGCCCGCCGCATTTGCTGCTCAACCCGACGTTATCGACGCGGTGCGACAACCTTGCTCTTACTCGACGTTGTTACCGCTCAGCGGGAGCAGTACCCGGGTGCCGGCGGCGTCGGAGGCGCCCGAAGCTGCTTCTGGGCCTTTGCGAAGTTCGCAGCCGACGCGACGATGCGCCGCGCGGGGCAGGGACTGCGCCTGCTGTCGTTGGCCCAAGAAGGGTCAGCCATTCACGCCTGCTGCGTCTGCATATACCAGGCTGCAACATGCGCACCCTGCCCGCATATACCTCGGTGAATGCATAAACTTGGATGGAGCCTTGAACACATGCTGGTTCCATCCCACGCTACCCTGCGGCACCCGCAAGTCGGACAGAAGCATCATGAAACCCGCGACGCCGGCCAAGAGCGACGAGAACGCAAACGGGACATCAGCCGGAGGGGTGTCTGCTCCGACCTGGACGGTCGCTGAAGCACAGAGCACTGGACGGACCGATCGAAGTGGCATGTCCAAGAGCTTCTCCACCGGAACCCCGCGATGCCGCGCGACGGTGGCGGCTTGCTCGGGGGTGAGATGCCCGGATGCGTCCAGGAGCTGCCGTACTTCCTGCGGCTGCAGGCCAGTCTCCAGCTGGAACTCGGCGGTCTCGTCCATCGCCGCAGTTACGTCCTCGACGTACTCACAGGCCAGGCATGCAGCGTCTCCGTCTGGCGCAAAGCGCGATCCTCCGCAGCGATGCTCGTCGGTCCAAAGATTGATGGTCCTTTGCGGAAGCTTCAGGGCTGCTTGGCGCCGCGCTTCAGGAGAATCCAAGCCTGTCACGGCGCGAACGATGGGCAGCGCATACCCGCGCTCCTGGCAGTAGGTGTTCAAGTCTTGATCACAGGGCTTCACAGTGAGGCTCGGGTGCGCAAGGCGCAGTCGCTCCGCAAGAGCACTGACCTTCATTGCTTTTCCCGCGAACGGTCGCATGAACGCGTACCGCTGGCCGTTGGAGGAGCCATACGGGTCCGGGTCGACCAGATCAATTGCGCCGGTCGCCTTCTTTGGCCAGTTCTCCAAAAGCCAGAGCAGCGCGTGGGTCACTGCGCCCGTACCCATGAACACGGTTCCATCGAGGTCCAGCTCCTCGGCCGCCGCGAGCGGGGTGCCGCAAATCTGCCGGACATCAAAGGCGAGCTTGTCGATCGCCTCAGGCTCGATATCCGCAAGCTCGGATCGGAACACATGGCGAAAGACCTGCGCCGATGCGATCGCTGCGGCGAAGGCGGGGCCCACCGGGTTGCCCTCATCAGAACAGTGACCTTCAGGTCCCAAGTACGCCATCCATCCGTCAGCAGCCACTCTAAGGATCAGAGGCGCCGAAGCCGGGGGACGTTCGTCCCCGATCTGGAGGACCACATCATAGGAATCCGCCCATGCGACCTTCAGGCCCGTCCCCGGCGCGGAGCCTGACAACACCGCGGATTCCGCTGTTTGCAGCTGCCTGTCGGCCCAGACGCCGCAAAAGTCAATGTTCGGCCACAGCCTGGCGATACAGTCTGCCAAGACGTCGCCAAGAAGCCGCGCCGAAAGACGGGAATCGGAGGTGTGGACGCCGATGCGAGTCGTCAGGAGGCGCTGCGCCAATGCGTCGCTGCCGAATTGCGTCACGAGCGCCTGCGTGTTCTTGTCAAATGCGCTCATGTGATCTGCATCCTTTCCGCCGCCTCCTGCGCCGACCAAAGTCGCCAGTGATCCTCTTCGCGTTCATAGATGTTGGCGCCGTCGAACAGCCGCAGTCCTTGCGCGCAGTAATCCGGCACGATGATGCTCAATGCGCCAACGTGCGACGTGACCTCCCATTCCCGGTCCAGGTCAGACATGCTCACGTCGGCGCCGGGATGCGTGTGCAGCTGAATGATTGAGCGTTCACCTCGCGCGTAGTTCTCTAGCTGGATTCGCTGAAGTTCCTCGCCGGGAATGTGAACGTATACGCCGAAGGCCGTTCGACCAGGGCGCTGTCTTGGGACGATCGCTTGCAGTACACGGACTTCGCTCAGGGCGTCCCTGCGCACCTCAAGCGGCGCAGTCCACAGCGCGAATACTTCGTGATCACGACCGGTCATCGCTCGTTCCGTCGCAGCAACTACAGTGGCTGGGACGCTCCAAATGCGGTATCTCATGTGACCCCCACATCCTTCTTGTTCAGATCGGTCTGCAGCTGCAAGATCAGGGCTAATGGTGCATACGCGGGATCGTGACGAAGTGACGCCCAAGCACGCTCGCGATGATGGCCATTGTGGTTATGCCACTCTGCCCACCCGGGAAAACAGAACCAACCCCCCGGCTGCCCGTCCGGGCGACCACCGGGGTGGAAGCCGTACCCGCTCGGAGCCCTGTTTGCGCCTGCCACCAGTGCACTTCCGTCCGGCTCGATCCACTGGCCGCCGATGGGCCGGTAGTTGAAGTCGGTGCCATTGACACGCAGGAGCAAGGCACGTGACTGCGCCTGCCACTGCAGTTCGCAATCCAGCAGCGGGTAGTGATACTGGATCAGTCGAACGCCCAGGGGCGCATACAGGTCGGGCGAGTCCAGCAAGGGCCTGATCGCCCTTCCGAAGCTCGCTTGCGCGAGCTTCGGATGCACGATCGGTGGCAGATCAGCCACCACCACCGTCCTTCTTGGTGATCGACAAGGTATGTCCATCACGCACCCCCGCGGCCTCCAGCGTCTGACTGTGGTCCAGCGGACTGCGGCTGTTCGCCGCATCCACCATGAGGAAGTCACTCGCCTTCGGCTTGTCCTTGGGGGCGAGCGCCATGCGAATGGCTTCGAGCACCGTAATGCGTGCGGGGAATCGCTCGGGCTTGGGTACTCCGTCAAGGAGAACCGTCACCTCGTACTGACGGTCAGGATGTTGGCCCTCCGGCTGGGCGTGGTCGTCTTGCGCCATGGCATCACCTCGAAGAAGAAACTGAAACAGGGAATAGCTGCGCCTGCAATCCATTGCGGCTGGCTGCCCGCATCAGAAAGCATGTCCTGAGGCTTGACCGAGGTGATGCTGTTCGGAATAATCGCACGCGCTTACTGAGCGAGTCCCGAACTCGTAAATCCCTGCGGCCGGAACCTCCAGAGGTTTCGGTCGTTTTTTTTCTAGGGGCTCATGACTGGCCTTTCCTTCTCATGCTGGTCATTGAAGTTGCTCGCAGAAGTGCTCCTTCACTGATCCGCCTGCGGAAATCAGCGTGGACAGCAGCCTCCAGTTTCCTGTTTCGTGTCGCACTCGCCCCGCAACGATGCACGGATGGACGCCGGCTTCGCGCGCGAGCGCGAACGCGTCATCCAGGGAGTAGGACCTGCGTACAGCCGATGCTTTCCACATCTTCCCGGGGATGAGCGCCTCTTGCGCACCTTCGTCGGCCTCCGTCTCCTCCTTTTCACTCTGCCTCGCCTTGTCCTCCAGGTTGTCCGCGATGAACAGACGCGACGACTTCAGGTGCAGCTGCACGTGAACAAGTTCGTGCATCAGGGCAAACCAAAAGTTGTCCAGGCGGTCATGCCGCAGCGTCAAGGCCACGATGGGCATGTTGCCGTCCAGCATTGCAGCCCCGTCGAGGTATGTTTTCTTGAAGTGGTTTTCGACAACCAGACAAATACCGTGCTTACTGAGGTACTCGTGCGCCAAGCGCGGCCCCTTGTCGAAGCTAGAAAGCTTGCAAAGATCCCGCAGCCAGGCGGCCGTGATGACGCCAGGACGGTACGAGGCTCGCGGTGGAAAGCGGTGCGCCTTCCGGATGACCAGGGCTCGCCAGACCAAGAGACCATAATCGTCCATGGTGCGACCGCCACTTTGAAAGAGTGGCGCGCGCAACAAAGCGGGCGTGGCATTGACCGATTGAACCGTGGCGAGAAACCCCTTGATCAAGCGCTGGGCATTCGCGCGCAGCGAGCTCAGGCCACCTGCATGGTTCGGAAACAGACCCCGCTCGTACATTTCCTGTAGCGGAAACTTCTCGTAGTCGTATTCGACTTCATCGCCCGCACGGTCAGCAGACTCCTCCGCCAACAGCGCTGCCGCCGGAATGCCCAGCCCATGGTGCAGCTTCTTGACCATGTTCAAACTGAGCGGGCGTTCGCCCGAAAGAACTTCAGACACCTTCGACGCGGAGCCGATGAAGGGCACGAGGTCCTTCTGTGTCAGTTGTGCCTGTTCCATCCGGAAGCGAAGCGCATCCAAGGCGCTCACGTGCGGGCGCTGCAGCCGGCTTCTCTCGTATGTCGAGAGCACGAGTTGCAGCAGCTCCAGTTCCTGCTCCTGCGGGGAGCCGGGCTCAATGTCCTGGTCCAAGATCTCCGACAGGCGCTTGACCGCAGCTGCGTGCTCTTGTTCCGACTTCACGACGCGAATTTGATAAGCCATCTGGTACGTTCCTCGCTCGATCAGTGGACGACGGTTCCATGGGTGTGCGCTTCCGCCCACACCCGCTCCACGAGCAGGACCCCCCGCTCATACCTCACCTTCACCGCAAGTCGGTACAAGCCTCGCGCAAGACTAAAAACGATTCGATTGGGGGCCAGCGTGGCGCTGCGGTACAGCTTCTTGACTTCCTTGGGGCTGCTCCACTGCGCTTCCTCGGCTTCGAGCTCCCATGCGTCCAAGGGAACGGCCGAGTCGGCGTATTCTTCTTTGAACTTGCTCAGCGCTGGCCTGTTGAAGATCTTCATGACACTTCCCAATATGGGAACTATGTTGCCTCTGTTCTTCCGGGAAGTCAAGTCAGGAGCACCTCTCGTAGAAAGGTTGTTTAGGCAACATTAAATGCCTTAAAATGTTGCTTAATGAAGCGTTCCGCATCTCCACACCTACTTCCGCTGGCGGCGGAGGACCTTCTACGCACCCTCGGTGACCGCATCAGCCTTGCACGGCGTGCTCGTCGGCTGACCCAGCCTGATTTGGCCGCCAAGGTGGGCGTGGGTCTCTCCACCATGCGCCAGATCGAGAATGGTGCGCCGACCGTACAGATCGGCTTCTTCATTGCTGCCCTTTGGGCATTGGACCTCCTGCAAGAGCTCCAACTGTGTGTGCAGGAACTCGGGCGAGCCTCGGCGACCGCCGTTCTCCTCGAGCAGGACGCAGCCCCATCGGGAAGGCGGCGTGAATGACGACCAAACCAGTGTGGGTGTGGCGCCCGGGCAGCGGTGTGCCTGTTCGGGCCGGGGAGTAC
>DATAGN010000177.1:0-13998 GCA_036263715.1 Ramlibacter sp. | reverse complement strand
AAGGAGGGCTGGCGAGCCAGCGACCAGGTGATGAAGCCCACGCCGACGCGCTCGCCTTGCGCCAGCGCGAACTGCTGGTCCAGCCAGGCGGCATCTCCATAGCCGCCGCCGATCAGGCCCAGGCCGCCGGCCCGGCTCACGGCCGCCGCCAGCGCGCCGCCGGCCGCGAAGGCCATCGGCGCCGAGACGATCGGGTGTTGCAGGTCGAGCGCGCGGGTCAGGCGCGTGGCGAGTCGTTCCATGCGGGTGTCCTCCCTCAGCCGAGGATCATCCCGCAAAACCGGGGCCGCCCATGAAAAAGGGGCACCGCTCGCGCGTGCCCCTTTCGCTGCCCGTGAACGCTGCCGGCTTCAGGCCACCGGCTTGAACGCGTAGCCGCTGCCCGCCGCCTCCATCGTGCCGAAGGCCGGGAACGGGAAGTGGTAGCCACCGGTGAATGCGCGTTCCCTGACCATGCTGTCGAACACGCGGCGGCGCGTCAGGCGGGCGGCGTTCGGGTCCATGTCGAACACGACCGCCCAGTCCGGGTTGCGCGCGAACAGCGCCGGGATGTTGGTGACGTCGGCCACGTAGTGGAAGGACTGGTTCTCGGACGTTGCCCGGAAGATGCACATGCCCGGCGTGTGGCCGAAGGCGGCGCTGGAGACGATGCCCGGGGCGATCTCGGCGCCCGGTTCGAAGCGCACGAGCTGCGCCGCGGGGATGCCGCCCATGACGCGCTGGGCGTTCTGGAAGGTGCCGCGCGCGGCTTGCGGCGCCGCGTTCATGCGCGCCTCGTCCGTCCAGAAGGCATGTTCGGGCGCCGGCACGTGCACGCGGGCGCGCGGGAACACGAGCGAGCCGTCCTTGGAGCGCAGGCCGTTGATGTGGTCCGGGTGGAAGTGGCTGATGACCACGTCCGTGATGTCGTCCAGCTTGTAGCCCGCGGCTTCCATGTTGGCGCGCAGCCGCCCGGTGGTGGGCGGTCCGTTGTCGGCAAAGCCGACGTCGAACAGCACGCGGCGGCTGCCGCTGACCACCAGGAAAGGCGTGTAGGGCACGTCCACGTACTCGGTGGGCAGGGACTGCGAGGCGAGCAGGGCCTTGACCTGCTCCAGCGGCGCGTTGGTGACGAACTCTTCGCCCAGCGGGCGGCGGGTCACGCCGTCGTTGATGGCAATCACCTCCATCGCGCCCACCTTGGTGCGGCGGAATCCGGGGGCGGCCGGCGTCGGCGTGCCCAGGTTCGGGTTGGCCTGCGACCACACCGAGCCGAAGGCCAGGGCGCTCGCTCCGAAGAACGTCGCCCCCAGGAAATGTCTTCTATCCATGCTTGTCAGGAGTCCTCGAGTGAATACAAAGGAAAACACGGGCAGGCGAAAGATACGCGAAAGCGCCGCGCCATGCAGGGCGGTGGATGTCAGCGTCTTGTCAGCGGAACGAACTCGACGAGCAGCCCGTCGTCCAGCACGGTGAGCGGCCCGGGCTCGAAGCCCATGGTGTTCGCCAGCGCCAAGTCCTGGTCGGTGAAACGATGCAGTACCAGGTCGGCGGCCATCTCCTTCGTCAGCGCCGGCAGCAGGGCCTGCAGGACGCCGGTGAGGTCGGAGGAGGCGCCGGGCACGCGCACGCCCAGGATCTCGGGCTGGTGCGCGCGCAGCGTGCGGTCACCGGGTTCGTAGCGCAGGCTGAACACGACGTCGAGCTCGCCGCGTTCCGGGCGCTTGAGCGCGGGACCGCTGGCTTCGACCTGCAGCGAGGCGCCGAGCTTGTTGCGCGCGGGCAGCAGCAGCAGGCCGGGCGCACTCACCTCCAGCTGCAGCACGCCTGCAAGCCGCGAACGCATCGGAAAGCGCGACGAGAGCGCCTCGTGGATGCGCGCGGCCGACAGCTTGTGCCGCGGCCGCTGCGTCGTCTCCTGCGCCAGGGCGCGCAGGCTCGCGCAGCAGGCGAGCGCGGCGATGCACAGGCGGCGCTGCATGGCCTCAGCCCAGGTCCTGCAGGTAGCGCGCCGCCGTGGTGACCGTGGCGCCGCGCGCAAGCATCGCCTGCAGGAACCCCTCCGCTTGCGGGCCGAAGCCGGGCACCGGGCTCATGCAGTCGGCCAGCAGCACGAGCTTGGCGACGTCGCCGGAGGGCAGGTGGTCGGCCAGGTGTTCGGTCGTGGCCAGCACGCAGTGGCTGCTGGCCTCGCCGGCGATGACGATCTGGTCGGCGGCGTCGAGCGTTCCGATCAGCGTGCGGTTCAGGCTCGTGTCGGGGTCCTGCGGGTCCGGCACTTCGGCCTGCAGCGCGCTGTAGTTCTCCGTCCAGGCGTTCATGCCCTTGAAGACCTTGCGCACGGGGCGCAGCGTGGCCGCTTCCCAGGCGTTGTAGGCACGGCGCACGGGTTCGTGCACGTTGTGGCCCCAGGATCCGATCTCGCAGTGCACGGGCCAGATCATCAGGCGGTAGCGGCCGCCGGCTTCCAGTGCTTCCAGGTACTGGATGACACGGTCGTGGTCCTGTGGGCGGCGCGGGCGGTAGCTGCCGGCGCGCACGTCTTCGATGCCGATCTGCGTGAACGGCTCGACCGGGGAGCCGTCTGCCTTCTGCCACATCGCCGGCCGCTCGATGCCCACGCTGTGGTGCGAGTCCAGCGTGACGGTGATGCCTTGGATGTGCGCTGTCGCTGCTTCGACCAGCGCCGCCACGCGTTGCATGTCGGCACTGGCGCCGGGCACGGGCAGCGTCGCGCCCGCGATGTCCATGAAATCGTTCTGCGGATCGATCAGCAGCAGCTGGATGTTCCTGCCGGGCATGGGGTCCTTGGTACTTGTGGCATGCAGTATGGCGTCATCCCCGCGGAGGCGGGGATCCAGGGCTTGCAAAAGAAAAACGCGGCCGTGCGGCCGCGTTGCTGGTTCGGGAGCCCTGGATCCCCGCCTGCGCGGGAATGACGATTTACCGCGCGTTCTGCGGCTCGCCGGCCAGCGTCGTCGGCAGCGCGATCGCGCGGCTGGCGGTCAGCCAGGCGGAGCCGCTGTCCTCGCCGTTGAGCGCCTTCACCTCGTCACGCGAGGCGACGTAGGCGGCCGTGACCGCGTCGCGGCTCGTGCTGCTCCGGAACGAACGCAGCGGGTTGTAGCTGGTGGACCAGGGGTTCGGGCCCTTCTTGAAGGTCGCGAGTTCGGCCTGCACTTCGGCGCGGGTGCGGCCACTGTCGAAGGCATTGCTGCCTTGCAGGGGGCTTTCGGCAAAGGCCTGGCCGGCGAAGCCGGCGGCGAGGACGAGGGCGGAGAGGGTGATGGTGCGGTTCATGGTGCGTTTCCTTTCGGGGGTTTGCTGTTTCCGGCCTTGCTGCAACGTTGCGCCGGCCGTGCATGCAATGTAGGAAGCGCACCTTAGGTGAGCCTTAGCCCTTTCTTAGCTGCGAGTGAGCAGCACGTTCAGTCTTCGCTGATCGTCAGCGTGCCCAGCACCCGGCGACACACCGGTTCGATGTCGCCGAGCGCGGGCCGCGGTCCGCTCGCACCGCAGCTGACCACCACGCGGGTGTCCTTCAGGCACACGATCACGCTGCGCACCAGCGTCGGCGGGTTGCTGCGCTCGTAGCTCAGCTCGAAGCCGGGGCGGCCTTCATGCTGGCGCGCGACGACATCCGTCACGCGCGTATCCAGCGCCTCCAGCCCCTGCAGCATGGTGCGCGCGCGCTCCGGATGGCACAGTGCCTGCATGTCGCTTTGCGGCGCGCCGCGGCCGACCTGCAGGATGGCGGTGAGGCGACCGTGCGGGCCGCGCAATTCGGCCACGGCCATGGGATCGTCCACGGGCACCTTCTTCCATGCCGCCGGATGCTGCATGCGCACGTCGATCCCGCGGGAACCCGGCAGGCCACGGCTGCTGAATGCCTGCAGCTCCTCGCCCTGCGCGCCGCTGCAGGCAAGCAGGAGCACCAGGGCCGGGAGGCGGATGCTGCGCATGGCGCCTTCAGATCGACTGGCGCATCCAGAGCTGGTGCAGCGGCAGCCGTTCGAAGCCGGCGCGCTCGAGCGCGGCGCCGCCGACGCCATGCCGCTGCAGCTGCGGCACGTGGATGGAAGCGCCCGGCGCGTGCGCCAGCAGCTGGCCCGCCAATTCGCGCGCATCCTGCTGCGCGGGTTCACGGTCGACGAGGCTGTGCACCTGCACGGCTGCATCGGCCTGCGAGAACACCAGCTGCGCGCTGCCCAGGCGCCAGGCCTGCAACTGCACCGGCAAGGCGCGCAAGGACCGCGGGGTCACCTGCAGCGGCAGGGGGAAGCCCGCGTCGCTGCAGGCATCGAGCCAATCGAAGGCATCGGGCAGGTCGACCTGCGTCGGCGTGGCGGACGGGCCATCGCCCTCGGCGCCCACGTGCTCGTAGCCATACAGCGCATCCACTTCGCGAAAGCCGAAGGACTGGTACAGGCGCAGCGCCCGCGCGTTCTGCGCGAAGCACTCGAGCTCCACCGTGCCCACGCCGGCAGCCCGCGCACGGGCGAGGAAGTCGTCCAGCAGCTGCCGGGCCGCGCCGCTGCCGCGGACGGAGGGCAGCGCCCCCATGGTGCCCAGGCGCCAGCTTTCCAGCTCCGGACGAGGCGCCGTGAGGCAAAACGCCACGGGCTCGCCCGCGTCCACGGCGACCTTGCTGTGGGCGAGGTCCACTCCCTGCCGGGCGAGGAACTGCGGCCACTGCGCCAGCGGCAGCGCGAACGGGCCGATCAGGTAGTCGGCGAAGGCGGCGGTGAAAGTCGCGTGCAGGTGGGGCGCTTCCACCTGGTTGGCATCGACGATCGTGAAGGATGGCATGCTGCCGAGTATCCCGCAGACCGCGGCCGGGGCGCTAAAGTCGGCGCATGAAGTGGTTGCATTCCCGCATCGCCCGCTCCCCGCGCCTGGTCCTCGCCGTGGGCAAGGCCCTGTTGCTCGCGGGCGCCGTCCTGGTGCTCAGCGCGGTATTCGTCCGCGGCGGCTGGCTGGCGGCCAGCTGGATCGTGCCCGAGGGGCCGGTGGGCTACACGATCGCTGCCGTCCTGGTGCTGGCGGGCCTGGCGGCCACCGTGCTGGCGGAGAAGGTGCAGAAGGAAGACAAGGCGCGGCGCGGCGTCTGGTGGTGAAGCCGCCCAGGCTCCTAGCGGAACTCCTGGCACTTCTTCGCCATGTCGCCGGTGCGCTGCAGCCTGGCATCGCTGCAGGCCGAGCGCGCCGCGGCGTAGCAGGCGGCGGCAGCGACGTCCTGCTCCTGCCGGGTCTGCGCCTTCAGCCCGGGACTGACGAAGGGGCGGAAGGTC
The DNA here is from genome assembly GCA_036263715.1 of Ramlibacter sp. Classification (GTDB taxonomy): domain Bacteria; phylum Pseudomonadota; class Gammaproteobacteria; order Burkholderiales; family Burkholderiaceae_C; genus Ramlibacter. The sequence goes on along the minus strand of DATAGN010000177.1, from coordinate 8,728 downwards.
TTGCCGCACTCACCGCTGATGCGCGGATCGCGGTTGTGGCGGGCCATGTCGGTCACGGCGTCCCAGGCGCGGTAAGCCACGTCGAACGCGGGCGCGGGTTGCGCGGCCGCGGTGGCGCCCAGCAACGACGCCAGCAGTGCCGCGCCCAGGCGATGCATCACGCGCTGCGGCGCAGGCGCGCCGGCGAGAGCATGGCTTCGGTAAGGCCGAAGGACGCGATGCGCTGCGGAAGCGGCAAGCCGCGGGCGAGCGCCGCGCAGGCTTCGCCCATCGCCGGCGAGGTCTGGATGCCGTAGCCGCCTTGCGCGGCCAGCCAGAAGAAGCCGGGCACCTCGGGGTCGAAGCCGCCCACCAGGTCGCCATCGGGCACGAAGGAGCGCAGCCCGGCCCAGGTGCGCGTGGGCCGGCGGATCGTCATCGTGGTCATCTCCTGGATGCGGGCGATCGCGAGGGCGATGTCCATTTCCTCCGGCTGCACGTCGTGCGGATCCACCGGATCGGCGTTTGCCGGCGAGCCGAGCAGCATGCCGGCGTCCGGCTTGAAGTACCAGTCTTCCGTGATGCCGCCCGTGAGCGGCCAGCCGTGCGCCGACACGCCCGGCGGCGGCGCGAAGATGAAGGCCGCGCGGCGCTTGGGCTGCAGGCCGAGCGGGGCCACGCCGGCCAGGCGCGCGACCACGTCGCACCAGGCGCCCGCGGCGTTGATCACGACCGGCGCTTCGTAGCACTCGCCGCCGGCCTGCATCTGCCACGTGCTGCCCTCGCGCCGCAGCGCCGTCACTTCGGCATCGCAGACGACCGTGCCGCCCGCGCGCCGGATGCCGCGCAGGTAGCCCTGGTGGATGGCGTGCACGTCCATGTCGGCGGCATCGGGCTCGAGCACCGCACCGGCGATGCGCTCGCGCCGTAGAACCGGAACGAGGGCGCAGGCCGCGTCGGCGTCCAGGCGCTGGGCGCGCGGCGTGACGCTGCGCAGGATTTCCAGCCATGCTTGAAGTTCCGGCTCTTCGGCGGGGCCGCCCACCATCAGCGCGCCGCGTGGCGACAGCAGCGGGTGCTCGGCGAATCCCTCGGGAGGTTTCTCGAAGAACGCGCGGCTGGCCATGGTCAGCCCCCGCACCTGCGGCGTGCCGTAGCTTTCGAAGAAGAGGGCGGCGGAGCGGCCGGTGGAGTGATAGCCGGGCTGCGACTCGCGCTCCAGCAGGATCACGCTGCCGTGCGGCGCCAGCCAGTGGCCGATCGACGCGGCTGCGATGCCGGCGCCGACGACCAGGAAGTCGGCCCGCCGGGCCGGGGTGGAGGACTGCATCGTGCCCGGCAGTGTATGCGCCCGCCGCGTGCGCTAAGCTTTCCCCATGCACACCAGACAACTCGGCCCCTTCACCGTCACAGCCATCGGCCTCGGCTGCATGAACCTGAGCCACGCATACGGCACGCCTCCGTCGGAGGAGCAGGGCGAGAAGGTGCTGCGCGCGGCGCTGGACGCCGGCGTGACGCTGTTCGACACCGCTGCGCTCTACGGCTTCGGCAAGAACGAGACCTTGGTCGGACGCGTGCTCAAGCCGCATCGCAAGCAGCTCACGCTGTGCAGCAAGGGCGGCATGGCCGGCGTGACGGGCGACGACGGCGTGGTGCGCCGCGTGATCGACGGCCGGCCCGAGACCCTCCGCAGGAATTGCGAGGACAGCCTGCGCCGCCTGCAGACCGACGTGATCGACCTGTACTACCTGCACCGCTGGGACAAGAACGTGCCCATCGAGGACAGCGTCGGCGCGATGAGCCGCCTCGTCGAGGAAGGCAAGGTCCGCACGCTGGGGCTCTCGGAGGTGTCCGCGGGAACGATCCGCAAGGCGCACGCGGTGCACCCGATCACGGCGGTGCAGAACGAGTATTCGCTGTGGACGCGCAACCCGGAGATCGCGTCGCTGCAGCTGTGCCGCGAACTGCGCATTACCTTCGTGGCGTTCAGTCCCGTGGCGCGCGGCTTCCTGTGCGACGCGGTGCACGACGTCGCCACGCTGGACGCCAAGGACATCCGCCGCACCATGCCGCGCTTCAACCCCGAGCACCATGCGCGCAACCTGCAGCTGCTGCCTGCGTACCGGGAGTTGGCGCGCGAGGCGGGCTGCACGCCGGCGCAGCTGGCGCTGGCGTGGCTGCTGCAAAAAGGAGAGCACGTGATCCCGATTCCGGGGACCACGCAGGTGGAGCACCTGCGGGAAGACCTGGCCGCGGCGGACGTGAAGCTCAGCCGCTCCCTGGTCGAACGGGTCGAGGCGCTGATCAACCAGCAGACGATCAGCGGCAACCGCTACGGCGAGCAGGCGAACCGGGAAGTGGATACGGAAGTGTTCTGACGGTCCCGGGGGAAAGTGCTGATACGGGGTGCGCGCGTGCGCCCTAGAGTGGTGCGTTCGTACAGCGGCACACCGCCGCAGGAGCACGCAGCATGAAGCGATTCCTGGCATCGAGCACCCTGGCGGCCGGCCTGCTGGCCGCCGTCGCCTTCGCGGCGCTTCCCGCCCGCGCCCAGATGCAGCCCTGGGAGAAGGAGCTGTACGACGCGGCGAAGAAGGAAAAGCCGGTCACCGTCTACACCGCGCACTACAACACCGAGGAAGCCGCGGCCCTGTGCGCCGCCTTCGAGAAGAAGTACCCGGACCTCAAGTGCAACTTCGTGCGCACGACCGCGCAGGTGGCCTACCAGCGGCTGCAGCAGGACATGCAGGCGAACGCGCCCGTGGCCTCCGTCTTCAGCAGCACCGACGTGAGCCACTACCTCGACCTCAAGAAGCGCGGCGTGCTGGTGCAGTACACGCCCCGCAATGCGGTGAACATGGTGGACTCGCTGAAGTCGTACAACGACCGCGACGGCCACTACTTCGTGACCGCGGCGGCGCTGATGCTCCTGACCTACAACACCAGCATGGTCAGCGAGAGGGACGCGCCGAAGAACTGGACCGACCTGCTCGATCCCAAGTGGAAGGGCAAGGTGTCCATCGGCCACCCCGCCTTCAGCGGCTACGTGGGCACCTGGGTCGTGCTGATGCAGAAGATGTACGGCTGGGATTTCTTCAACAAGCTGGAGAAGAACCAGCCGCAGATCGGCCGCTCAGTGAACGACACGGTGACGATGCTCAACTCCAAGGAACGCGCGGTGGCGGCCGGGCCGGAGGCGACCACGCTGATGTCGCGCGACAAGGGCAATCCGCTGGCCGTGGTCTATCCCACCGACGGCGCGCTGCTGATGGTGTCGCCGAGCGCCGTGCCGAAGAACGCGCCGTCACCCAATGCCGGCAAGCTGTACATGGAGTTCCTGCTGTCCCGCGAAGCGGCGGAGGTGCAGGTGAAGTCGCATTCGCTGTCGGTGGTCAAGGGCGTCGCGCCGGCGCAAGGTGCCAAGCCGCTGGAACAGATCAAGGTGGTGCGGCCGACCGAGGATGAGATCACCCGGGGCATCCCCGAGGTGAAGGAGAAGTTCCGAGAGACCTTCGGCATCTGACGCGCGAGCGCCGCACCCATGGCGAACGCCCAGACGACGCTCGAGGAGGCGGCGCTGCCGCAGGGCAGCCGGCAGCGCTGGCGGCACTGGGATCCGACCATGCTGGTGTGGATCGTGGCCATCGCGATCCTGGTGTTCCTGGTGGTCAACCCGCTGCTGCGCCTGTTCGTGGTCAGCTTCCAGGACGCCAACGGCAGCTTCACGCTCGCCAACTACGCGGCGGCGTACGGCCGCAGCCGCTACCTGGAGGCGCTGCTCAATTCGCTGATCCTCGGCGTCTCCGCAGCCGGGCTGTGCCTGCTGTTCGGCGTGCCGCTCGCCTGGGCCCTGTCGCGCACGGACATGCCCGCCAAGGGCCTGATCTGGATCGCGATCCTCGGCACCTTCATCATCCCGCCCTACCTGGGCGCGGTGGGCTGGATCCTGCTGGCGGGTCCCAACGCCGGCTGGTTGAACAAGGCCATGGTCTGGCTCACCGGCGCCGAGAAGGGCCCCTTCAACATCTATTCGATGCCGGGGCTGGTGCTGGTGGTGGCCTGCTACAGCTTTCCGTACGTGTTCGTGCTGGTGAAGTCGGCGCTGGACCTGGTGTCCTCGGAGATGGAAGACGCGGCCAACATCCTGGGCGCCGGAAACTTCAAGACCACCTGGCTGATCACGCTGCCGCTGGTGCTGCCCGCCATCCTGGGGGCCTTCATCCTCGTCTTCCTCGAGGCGATCGCGCTGTTCGGCTCGCCCGCGCTCATCGCGCTGCCGGCACGCTTTCACGTGGTTACGACGCAGCTGTGGCAGTTCTTCGAATTCCCGCCCAAGGTGGGGATCGCCTCGGCCTATGCGATGCCGCTGCTGGTGATCACGATCGTGCTGTTCTGGCTGCAAAAGCGGATCACCGCCCGCAAGGGCTACGTGTCGCTCACGGGCAAGGGCGGTGACCGGCGGCCGATCCCGCTGGGCCCGTGGAAGTGGCCGGTGCTGGGCCTGTGCCTGTTCGTCACCACGCTGTCCTTCTTCATGCCGCTGGTGGTGATCTGCCAGGCCGCGTTCGCCAAGGCTTGGGGCCGCGGCTGGACGCTGGACAACTTCACCTTCAACAACATCATCGCGGTGGTGGTCGACAACTCGCTCACGCGCACCGCGACCTGGCACACCTTCCTGTACGCGGGCACGGCTTCGGCCATGGCGCTGGTGCTGGCGCTTTGCATCTCCTACGTGGTCAACCGCGAGCTGGTGAACCGCCACGTGGGCAGCGTGCTCAGCTTCCTGACCATGGCGCCTTTCGTGGTGCCCGGCATCGTGCTGGCCATCGGTTTCTATGCGGCCTACACCCAGCCGCCGCTGGTGCTGTACGGCACCGCCTGGATCCTGATCCTCGCGTTCACGACACGCTTCCTGCCGATCGCCTTCGTCAACAGCAATGCGGCCATCCGCAGCATCAACCCGGAGCTGGAAGAGGCGGTGCGCACGCTGGGCGGCTCGCGGCTGACGGCGATCCGCTACGTCGTGCTGCCGATCCTCAAGCGCAGCATGGCCGGCGCCTTCATCCTGGTGTTCATCCCCGCCACGCGCGAGCTGAGCACGGCCATCTTCCTGTACTCGATCAACACGCAGGTGCTGTCGGTGCTGCTGTTCGACAAGAGCGACGAGGGCAACTTCGAGATGCTCGCCTCCATCGGCCTGGTGCTGGTGGTGATCACGGTGGCGCTGATCCTGGCCGGCTTCCGTTTGATGGGGCGCGACTTCATGATGAGGAGGACGGTGGCATGAGCCAATTGGTCTTGCGCGATGTCTCGCGCACCTTCGGCAGCTTCACCGCCGTGGATGGATTGAACCTCGCCTTGCGCGAGGGCGAACTGGTCTCGCTGCTGGGTCCCTCCGGCTGCGGCAAGACGACGACGCTGCGCATGATCGCCGGCTTCATCACGCCCACGGCCGGCACGATCGAGCTGGATGGCAAGGTGATCTCCTCGACTCAGTCGAGCCTGCCGCCGGAAAAGCGCAGGATGTCCATGATCTTCCAGAGCTACGCGATCTGGCCGAACATGACGGTGCAGGAGAACGTGGCCTTCGGCCTGAAGCTGCAGAAGGTGAGTTCCGCCGAAGCGCAGCGCCGCGTCGACGAGATCCTGGACACCGTGCAGCTGAAGGCGCTGCGCGACCGCTACCCGGCCGAGCTCAGTGGCGGCCAGCAGCAGCGCGTGGCGCTGGCCCGCGCGATCGTCGTGAAGCCTTCGGTGCTGCTGCTGGACGAGCCGCTGTCCAACCTGGACGCGAACCTGCGCGAGGAAATGCGCTTCGAGATCCGGCGGCTGCACGACGAGTTCAACATGACCATGGTCTACGTCACGCACGACCAGGCCGAGGCCATGGTGACCTCCGACCGGATCGCGGTGATGAACAAGGGCCGCATCGAACAGCTCGACGCGCCCTTCGAGCTGTACCGCAACCCGCGCACGCGCTTCGTGGCAGGCTTCATCGGCCGCACGAACTTCCTCACGGGCGCGCGCCGCGACGACTCCGTGGATTTCGGCGGCTTCCGCTTGCCCACGCGCGCGCTCGCGGCCGATGGGCAGCTTCCGGCCGAGGTGCAGGTGTCGCTGCGGCCGCAGTCCATCCAACTTCTTCGGGAGAAACCCGCGGAGCGCGACGCGTACCATTGCGTCGAGGCCAGCATCCAGCGGCGCGCCTACCTCGGCGAGTCCTGGGACTACCACATCCGCCTGGCGCAGTCGCCGGAATCCATCCGCGTCAGCGCCCGGCCCCATGACGTGTTCGAGGTCGGGCAGACCCTCTACGCCGCCATCGACACGTCGCAGATCACCGTACTGAACTAGGAAACACGTTTCATGCCGCTTCCGCTCGAAGGCGCCCGCGTTCTCGACCTCACCAACGTCATGGCCGGCCCGTACTGCAGCATGGTGCTGGGCGACCTGGGCGCCGAAGTGATCAAGCTGGAAAGCCTGGAAGGCGACAGCACGCGCAAGTTCGAGCCGCAGGTGAATGCCGAGTCGTACTGCTTCGCCGTCCTGAACCGCAACAAGAAGAGCATCTCGGTGGACCTGAAGTCGCCCGAGGGCAAGGAGATCGTCTTGAAGCTGGCCGAGCGCGCCGACTTCGTGATGGAGAACTTCCGCCCAGGCGTCGTCAAGAAGCTGGGGATCGACTACGACGCGCTCAAGCAGGTCAACCCGTCCATCATCTACGCGTCGATGTCCGGGTTCGGCCAGACCGGGCCCTATGGCCGCAAGGGCGGCTTCGACATCATCGCGCAGGGCATGTCGGGGATCATGATGATGACGGGCGAGCCCGGTGGCCGGCCCGCCAAAGTGGGCATCGCCATGAACGACATCGCCTGCGGGGTGACCACGCTGTACGGCCTGCTGGGGGCCTACATCGGCAAGTTGCGCCACGGGCAGGGCCAGTACATCGAGACCTCGCTGCTCGAAGCGGGGCTGGCGTGGAGCATCTGGGAGTTCGGCGCGTACTTCGGCGGCGGCGAGATCCCGACGGCCACCGGCACCCGGCATCGCCGCTCCGCGCCTTACCAGGCCTATCGTTCCAGGGACGGCTACGTCACGGTCGGCGCCAGCGGCGACAAGCTCTGGACCGCCTTCGTGACGCAGGTGGTGAACAAGCCCGAGTGGCTGCAGGACCCGCGCTTCGCGCGCAACCCGCTGCGCGTGAAGAACGCCGATGCGCTGCAGGAGGAGATCGAATCGGTGTTCACCACGCAGCCGACGGCGCACTGGGTCGAAAAGCTCGATGCCGCCGGCGTGCCGGGCGGGCCGGTCTACACCTACGAGCAGGCGCTGGTGGACCCGCAGGTGCAGCATCGCCGCATGGTCTATGAGCTCGAGCACCCGGTGATCGGGCCGATGAAGACGCTGGGCCTGCCGATCAAGTCGAATGGCGAGCTGACCAGGATTCGCAAGCCGGCGCCGGTGCTGGGCCAGCACACGCGCGAGGTCCTGGCCGAACTGGGCTACGGGCAGGACAGGATCGACAGCATGCTGTCGCAGGGCGTCGTGCGCGCCACGGAGGTCACGACATGAAGCTGCAGACCGACAGGATGCTCGCGCAGGCGGACGGCGCGATCGGCTGGATCACCTTCAACAACCCGGCGCGGCACAACGCCGTGTCGCTGCCGATGTGGCAGGGCCTGTTCGATGCCGTGACCGCGTTCGCGGAGGATCCGGCGATCCGCGTCATCGTGCTCAAGGGTGCGGGCGAGAAGGCCTTCGTGTCGGGCGCCGACATTTCCGAGTTCGAGGAGAAGCGCTCGAACGAGGAGAACATCCGGGCCTACAACGCGGTGTCGCAGCGGGCCACCAAGGCGCTGCACCACGTGGGCAAGCCCACCATCGCGATGATCCGGGGCTACTGCGTGGGCGGCGGCGTCTCCGTCGCCTTGTCGTGCGACCTGCGCATCGCCTCCGACGATTCCCGCTTCTCGGTGCCGGCAGCGAAGCTGGGGCTGGGTTACGAGTTCGACGGCGTGCGCAAGCTGGTCGACGTGGTGGGGCCTTCCTTCGCCAGGGAGATCTTCTACACGGCGCGCCAGTTCACGGCGCAGGAAGCGCAGGCGATGGGCCTGGTGAACCGGCTGGTGCCGGTGGAAGGCCTGGAGTCCTACGTGCGGGACTATGCCTCGACCATCGCGTCGAATGCGCCGCTGACGGTGGGCTCGATCAAGACGCTGGTCGCGCAGGCGCTGAAGGACGAGTCCCAGCGCGATGCGCAGTTGTGCGAGGACGTGGTCAAGCGCTGCTTCGCCAGTGCCGACTACGTCGAGGGCCGGCAGGCTTTCATGGAGAAGCGCAAGCCGAAGTTCGAAGGGCGCTGATCACCCTTCGTGCAGGACATACAGGCCTGCCGCCACCAGCAGCGCGATCCCCGCCCACGCCAGCGCGTTGGGCACATCCCCCCACACCAGGTACCCGAGCACCAGCGCGAACAGAAGCCCCGTGTAGCGAAAGGGCGCGATCAGGCTCATCTCGCCGCCGCGCATGCTGATCGTCAGCAGGTAGTAGCCGCCGCTCAGGAACACGCTGGCGGCCGCGAGCAGCGCCAGGTGCTGCAACGTGGGGGTGTGCCACTCGGAGACCAGGCACCAGACGCCCGCGAACAGCGTCACCGCCACGGCGGTGCTCAGGGTGATCAGGATGGAAGGAATGCCCTTGTGGATCGCGCGCGTGGTCAGGTCGCGGCAGGCATGCAGCACGGTGCCGG
>DATAGN010000176.1:0-2065 GCA_036263715.1 Ramlibacter sp. | reverse complement strand
AGGCTGGTGATGACCGGCGAGGAGATCCTCGATTCCGGCGTGCAGGTGATGGCGCAGCCGCCCGGCAAGAAGAACCAGACCATCCACCTGCTCTCCGGCGGGGAGAAGGCACTGACCGCGATCGCGCTGGTGTTCGCGATCTTCCAGCTGAACCCGGCGCCCTTCTGCCTGCTCGACGAGGTCGATGCGCCGCTGGACGACGCCAACACCGAGCGTTATGCCAAGCTGGTGAGCAGCATGAGCAAGGAAACGCAGTTCCTCTTCATCTCGCACAACAAGATCGCGATGGAGATGGCGGAGCAGCTGATCGGCGTGACCATGCAGGAGCAGGGCGTCTCGCGCATCGTGGCGGTGGACATGGAGTCCGCCGTGTCGATGGCCGAAGCTGCATGAGCGGCCTGACCGTCGGCCTCGCCATCCTCGGCGGCCTGCTGCTCGCCATCATCGTCGCCTGGAACGCCTGGACCACGCGCCGCAATGCGCCGCGGCAGCCGGAACTGCCCGTCGCCACGATGCCCGCGGAGACCGAGCCGCTGGAGCGCAGCGAACCCGTGTTCGACGACGAGGCGCTCGCGCCGCTGCCGGGGCCCGAGAAGAAGCCCGGGCTGGACGCGCTGATCGATGTGCTGGCGCAGATCGCCGTCGACCATCCGGTGTCCGGCGAAGCGGCGCTGGCGGCCATGCCGCCGACCCGCCGCGCGGGCAGCAAGCCCTTTGCCATCGAGGGACGCAACGAGGCCACGGGCGAGTGGGAGATGCCCCGCACCGGGCAACGCTACGCCGGCTTCCAGGCCGGCGTGCAGCTGGCCAACCGCAGCGGCCCGCTGAACGACATCGAGTTCTCCGAGTTCGTGATGAAGACCCAGGCCTTTGCCGACGCGATCAACGGCGCGCCCGAGTTCCCCGAGATGCGCGACGAGGTGGGGCGCGCGCGCGAGCTGGACCAGTTCGCAGGTTCGCACGACGCACAACTGAGCTTCACGCTGCGCACCCGCAATGCCGCCTGGAGCCCCGGCTACGTGCAGCAGAACGCAGCCCGGCACGGCTTCGTCGCGGGCGCGATCCCCGGTCGGATGGTGCTGCCGGCGGCGGTGGCGGGTGGGCCGCCGATCCTGGGGCTGTCCTTCTCCACGCAGGCCGCGCTGGCCGAAGACCCCGCACACACCGCGATCCGGGAAGTGACGCTCTCGCTGGACGTGCCGCACGTTGCGCGCAGCGAGCAGCCCTTCGTGCGCATGCGGGATGCGGCCATCGCGCTGGCCGCCTCCATGGACGGCCTGATCACCGACGACGACGGCCGGGTCATCCCGCCGGAGGCGCTGGACCGCATCGGGGCCGACCTCGAACAGCTGTACGACACGCTGGATGCGCGCGACCTGTCGGCCGGTTCGCCGCAGGCGCGGCGCCTCTTCTCCTGACCATGGCCATTCCCGCCCGACAGCAGGAGCGCGCGGACGCACTGCGCGAGCTGCTGCACCACCACAACCACCGCTACTACGTGCTCGACGCGCCGGAGATCCCGGATGCCGAGTACGACAAGCTCTTTCGCGAGCTGCAGGCCCTGGAGGAGCAGTACCCCGACCTGCGCTCGCCGGACTCGCCGACGCAGCGGGTGGGCGGGCAGGTGCTGGAGGGCTTTGCCAAGGTGCGGCACCGGGTGCCGATGCTGTCGATCCGCACCGAGACCGACATCGAGGCCACCGGCGCGCAGGCTTTCGATGCGCGCGTGCGGCGCGAGCTGGGGCTCGCCGAGGGCGAGCCGCCCATCGAGTACGTCGCCGAATTGAAGTTCGACGGCCTGGCGATCAGCTTGCGCTACGAGGATGGCGTGCTGGTGCAGGCGGCGACGCGCGGGGATGGGGAGGTCGGGGAGGACGTGACGCAGAACATCCGGACGATCGGGCAGATCCCGCTGCGGCTGCGCGGCGCGCCGGCCGTCCTCGAAGTCCGCGGCGAGGTCTACATGCGCCGCGACGACTTCGAGCGGCTGAACGAACTGCAGCGCGAGAAGATCGCGCAGGGCGCGAAGAACGAGAAGACCTTCGTCAACCCGCGCAACGCCGCC